>JBJTSG010000042.1:0-16195 GCA_046076505.1 Erythrobacter sp.
GAGCCCGATCTGCCGCGCAGCCTCACCTACGCGGTGATGCGGCCGTGGCGGCAGGTCGAGGACACCATCGAATACAACGAGGGCCTGCTCACCGACGCTGTCGCGCAGGCGATCATCAACCGCCGGCTCGAAGCGCGCGCGCGGGGCGGCGGCAGCTTCCTCTACGCGCAGGTCCAGCAAGACGACGTCTCGCGCTCGGCGGATGCGACCTTCGTGACCTTCGCGCCGCTCTCCGCCGACTGGCAGGCCGCGCTCGCCGATGTGCGCAACGTGATCGCCGACGCGCTCGTCAACCCGCCGACCCAGGAGGAGATCGACCGCGAGGTCGCGCAGTTCGACGTGGTCTTCGCCAACCAGGTCGAGCAGGAAAGCGTGCAGGCGGGCTCCGCGCTCGCCGACAATATCGTCAACGCGGTCGACATCCGCGAGACGACCGCCGCGCCCAAGGTGGTGCTCGACGTGTTCCGGGGCCTGAAGCCCAAGCTCTCGCCGGAGCGGGTGCTCAAGCATACGCAGCAGCTCTTCGAGGGTGCGGTCACGCGCGGCGTCTACGTGACGCCCGCCGCGGGCGAGGCGGACGTGGCGACTTTCCGCTCCGCGCTCGCCAGCGAGGCCAAGGTTGATGCCTCGGCGCGCCTTGCGGCCAAGACCATCTCCTTCGCCGACCTGCCCCCGGTGGGCGCCCCCGGTACGATCATCGCGCAAGGGCCTGCCGGCGTGCTCGACGTCGAGCGGGTCGACTTCGGCAACGGGGTGAAGGCGCTGATCTGGGCCAATGATGCCG
Source organism: Erythrobacter sp. (assembly GCA_046076505.1). Classification (GTDB taxonomy): domain Bacteria; phylum Pseudomonadota; class Alphaproteobacteria; order Sphingomonadales; family Sphingomonadaceae; genus Erythrobacter. Next base: position 785 of record JBJTSG010000042.1, read on the forward strand.
AACCGGGCCGCGTCACGGTGCGCGTCCGCTTCGGGGCGGGCTGGCGTGCCTTCGACAAGGACAGCGCGGTCTACGCCGCCCTCGGCGAGCAGGCGCTGGTCGGCGCGGGGATCGGCGAGCTCGGCCAGAACGAGATCGACCAGCTCGCCACGGGCCGCAAGCTCGGCTTCGACTTCGACATCGGGCCTTCGGTCTTCACCCTGACGGCGCAGACCCGCTCGGAGGACGTCAACGACCAGCTCTACCTGTTCGCCGCCAAGCTCGGGATGCCCCGCTGGGACAAGGAACCGGTGCTGCGCGCCAAGGCGGCGGGGGAGCTCGCCTACAACACCTTCGCGACCAGCCCCGGGGGCGTGCTCAGCCGCGACCTCGAATACCTCGTCACCGGCGACGACGCGCGCTTCGCGACGCCCGATCCGGCGGCGATCAAGGCGGCGAGCCCCGAGGGCTTCCGCGCGACATGGGAACCGCTGCTCAAGCAGGGCCCGATCGAGGTGCTGGTGTTCGGCGAATTCGACCGCGCCAAGGTGATCGAGCAGCTGCGCACCACCTTCGGCGCGCTGCCGCCGCGCGAGCCGATCGCCGCCAGCGTCGCGGCCAAGCTGCCCGGCTTTGCCGCGCCGTCGGACAAGCCGGTCGTCGTCACGCATCGCGGTGATGCCAACCAGGCCGCCGCGGTGGTTGCCTGGCCGAGCGGGGGCGGGTCGGTGGGCTTGCCGGAAAGCCGCAAGCTCGAGATCCTGACGCAGCTCTTCAGCAACCGCCTGCTTGATGCGCTGCGCGAGAAGGCGGGGGCGAGCTATTCCCCGCAGGCCTTCTCCAACTGGCCGTCCGATATCGCCGGCGGCGGGCGGATCACCGCGGTCGCGCAGCTCTCGCCCGAGACCGTGCCGGTGTTCTTCGCGGAAGCCGACCGGATCGCGAAGGACCTCGCCGCCACCCCGCCGACCGCCGACGAGCTTGCGCGGGTCACCGAGCCGCTCAGCCAGCTCGTCCGGCGCGCGTCGACCGGCAACCAGTTCTGGCTCTACAACCTCGAGGGCGCGACGCAGGACCCGCAGATCATCGTCAGCCTGCGCAGCCTGCTTCAGGACTATTCGCAGACCACCCCGCAGGCGATGCAGGCGCTGGCCGCGCGCTACCTTGCCGGCGGGACGGCGTTCCGCATGGCGGTGATCCCCGAGGGCCAGACGCTCGCGACCGCCCCGCCGGCTGCGAAAGCTGCGCGGCCAGCCGCCAAGGCGCGCTGATCGGGCGCGCCGCGCGCAGTGAGCGGGAAATAAAGTTGTCCAAGGTGGCTTTGCGCCTTTACAATTCGTGCCCCGCTCCTGTAGCGCGCGCCCCCGCAGGCATGCCCCTGACACCGTGACGAGAAAGAGTTTTTGACCGTGCCCGAGACCTGGACCCCGCAAAGCTGGAAGGCTCACGAAGCGCGCCACCTGCCGCATTACGAGGATGCGGCCGAGCTCGCCGAGGCGGAGACGACCCTGTCGAGCTATCCCCCGCTGGTCTTCGCGGGCGAGGCCCGCGCGCTCAAGGCCGATCTCGCGCAGGTCGCGAACGGCCACGGCTTTCTCCTCCAGGGCGGCGACTGCGCCGAGAGCTTCGCCGAGTTTCACCCCAACAACATCCGCGACACCTTCCGCGTGCTGCTGCAAATGGCGGTGGTCATGACCTTCGCCAGCAAGCGCCCGGTGGTGAAGGTCGGGCGCATGGCGGGCCAATTCGCCAAGCCGCGCTCCTCGCCGACGGAAACCATCGATGGCGTGACCTTGCCGAGCTACCTCGGCGACAACATCAACGGGATCGAGTTCGACCCCGCCAGCCGCCGCAACGATCCGCAGCGCATGGTGCGCGCCTATTCGCAGGCCGCAGCGACCTTGAACCTGCTGCGCGCCTTCGCCGGCGGGGGCTATGCCAACCTGCGGCAGGTCCACCAGTGGACGCTCGATTTCATGGGCCGCACGCCCTGGACCGAGAAGTTCGCCGAGATGGCCGACCGGATCGGCGAGGCCTTGGACTTCATGGAAGCCTGCGGGATCGACCCCGGCACCGTGCCCCAGCTCAAGGGCACGAGCTTCTACACCAGCCACGAGGCGCTGCTACTGCCTTACGAGCAGGCCATGACGCGGCGGGATTCGCTCACCGGAGACTGGTATGCGACCTCCGCCCACATGCTGTGGATCGGCGACCGCACGCGCTTCCCCGGCAGCGCGCACATCGAGTTCGCGCGGGGGATCGGCAATCCGCTCGGCATGAAGTGCGGTCCTTCCCTCGAGCCCGACGCGCTGCTGCGCCTGCTCGACGAGCTCAATCCGGGCCGCGAGGCGGGGCGCATCACGCTCATCAGCCGCTTCGGCCACGACAAGGTCGAGGAGGGCCTGCCCAAGCTCGTGCGCGCGGTCATGCGCGAAGGGCACCCGGTGGTGTGGTCCTGCGACCCGATGCACGGCAATGTCGTCAAGTCCGACAGCGGCTTCAAGACCCGTCCCTTCGACCGCATTCTCAAGGAAGTGAAAGGCTTCTTCGCCGTTCACCGCGCCGAGGGCTCGCACCCGGGCGGCATCCACATCGAGATGACAGGGCAGGACGTCACCGAATGCGTCGGCGGCGCGGTCGCGATCACCGAGGAGCGCCTCGGCGACCGCTACCACACCCACTGCGACCCGCGCCTCAATGCCGAACAGTCATTGGAACTCGCCTTCCTCGTCGCCGGGATGCTCAACGAGGCGGCGGGCACCCGCGAGGCCGACATCAGCGCCCACGCCGCCTGAGCGGGCGCGAAAGCTGATCGACGTGATGATTTGAGGACACCTTTCGAGGTATCGCGCGTCTTTCCTGCGTAACCCGGTCACGGCATTATCCGAATGCCCGCCAAGGGACGCGAAGGGGAGAGCCACGTGCAGCGCAGTCAGCCGATCGGGGCGAAAAACAGACAGGGCGAAGCGGCGCTTGCGACCAGGTTCAGCAACACCCGCGCCTTGACAGAGGCGCTGGTCGCTTCGCTCAGCGACGCCGATGCGACCCTCCAGTCGATGCCCGATGCCTCGCCCGCCAAGTGGCACCTCGCGCACACGACGTGGTTCTGGGAGACCTTCCTGCTGCGCGAGCACGCGCCGGGATACCGACTGCACGACGCGCGCTGGCCGTTCCTGTTCAACTCCTACTACGAGGCCGAGGGCGCGCGCATCGCCCGCGACGCGCGCGGGCTTCTCTCGCGCCCGACCATGGCCGAAGTGATGGGATGGCGCGCGGCGGTGACCGAGGCGATGGCGCCGCTGCTCGAGCGACCCGAGCTCGCCGACCTTGTCGCACTCGGCGTCGCGCACGAGGAGCAGCACATCGAACTGCTGCTCACCGACATCAAGCACGCCCTGTTCCAGAACCCGCTGGGCCCGGCGATGTGGAGCGGCGCGCCGGCCGCGGCCACGCCCGCAGGTCCGCTCGGCTGGCACGAGCACCCCGGCGGCATTGCCCGCGTCGGGCACCAGTCGGACGGCTTTGCCTTCGACAACGAGGGCCCCGCACACCGCGTGCTGCTCGAACCCTTCGCGCTTGCCGACCGGCTGGTGACCAACGGCGAGTGGGACGCCTTCGTCGCCGATGGCGGCTACAAGGACGCGCGGCTGTGGCTCTCCGACGGCTGGGCATGGGTCCAGCGCGAGGAGATCGCCGCGCCGCTCTACTGGCGCGACAAGGAACACTTCACCCACCAGGGCTGGCAGCCCCGCGACCCGAACGCCCCGGTCACCCACATCTCGTTCTACGAGGCCGATGCCTATGCCGCCTGGGCAGGCGCGCGGCTTCCCACCGAATTCGAGTGGGAGGCCATCGCGCGCGGTCAGGACGGCGCCTCGCACGTGCCCGCGCATGACCCGCGGGGCGGCAACCAGCTCTATTGCGCCGGGCCGGTGCTGCCGATGGGCTCGCCGGGCCTGTTCGGCGACTGCTGGCAATTCACGCGTTCGGCCTACCTTCCCTATCCCGGCTTCCGCCCCGCCGAGGGCGCGGTGGGCGAATACAACGGCAAGTTCATGAGCGGCCAGGTGGTCCTGCGCGGCGCCTCATGCGCCACGGTGCGCGGCCATTCGCGCGCCTCCTATCGCAATTTCTTCTACCCCCACCAACGCTGGCAGTTCACCGGACTGCGGCTCGCCAAGGACCTTTGACATGACGTTCGCCAAGGGCCTGAAGCTCGTCAATCGCGATGCCGACGGCGTCGACCTCGCCTTCCGCGCGGACGTGCTGGCGGGCCTCGCGGAAGACCAGAAGGCGATCCCAGCACGCTGGTTCTACGACGATGCGGGCTCGGCGCTGTTCGAGAACATCACGCAGCTTCCCGAATACTATCCGACCCGCGCCGAGACCGAGATCCTCACGGACCGCGCGGCCGAGATCGCCGACCTGATCGGTGAGGGCCGCGCGGTGGTCGAGTTCGGCTCGGGCTCCTCGGTCAAGACACCGCTGCTGCTCTCCGCTTGCCGGCCCAGCGCCTATTTCCCGCTCGACATCTCGGGGGATTTCCTGAGGGCCTCGGCGGCGGCGCTCGCCGACAAGTTCCCGGGGCTGCCGGTCCACCCGGTCGAGGCCGATTTCATGCGCCGCGTCGAGCTTCCCGCCGAAGTCGCGGAGCTCCCCAAGCTCGGCTTCTTCCCCGGCTCGACGATCGGCAACATGATTGCCCGCACCGCGACCGACCTGTTGCGGTCGATGAAGGACACGCTGGGCGAGGGGGCGCTGCTGCTGATCGGGATGGACCTCGTCAAGGACGAGGACGTGCTGCTCGCCGCCTACGACGATGCCGCCGGGGTGACGGCGCGCTTCAACCTCAACCTCGCGCATCGGGTCAACCGCGAACTGGGCGGCGACATCCCGGTCGACAAGCTGAGGCACGAGGCGCGCTGGAACGACACCTTCGCCCGGATCGAGATGCATCTGGTGGCCTGCGAGGACATGAGCTTCACCGTCAGCGGCCAGCGCTTCGCCATGGCCGCGGGCGAGAGCATCCACACCGAGAACAGCCACAAGTTCACCAAGCGTTCCTCGCAGCTGCTGCTGGCCGCTGGCGGATGGGAGCCGCGCGCACGCTGGACCGACGCGGCGAAGCGGTTCTCGCTGGTGCTCGCAGAGGCCGCGCGGCCGCGCTCGGCGCCTTGAAACCTTCGCCTGTCCTGAGCATTGGCGCGGGATGGACGAGACGGCTGACATCCTCATCATCGGCGGCGGCATGGCGGGGCTTTCCGCCGCGCAGGGACTCGCGCCCTCGGGCAAGCGCATCATCGTGCTCGACAAGGGCCGAGGACCCGGCGGGCGGATGGCGACCCGGCGCGTCGAGGTCGCGGGCGAGACGCTGCACTTCGACCATGGCGCGCAATACTTCACCGCCCGCGATCCGGCGTTCCGCGAACTGGTCCGCGCATGGGAGCAGGCCGGCATCGCCGCGCGCTGGACGGCGGCGGGCGAGGAGGCATGGGTCGGCACGCCGGGCATGAACGCCTGCGTGAAGGCGCTCGCCGAGGGTCTCGAGGTGCGCTGGGGCCTGCGCGCGAGCGCCCTGCGGCGCAACGGCGCGCTCTGGGATGTGGCGACGGAGGATGGGCCGCGCTTCACCGCGCCGATCGTCCTCGTCGCGGTCCCCGCCGAACAGGCGGCAGTGCTGCTCGCCGAGGCCGCGCCCGCCTTCGCGGACCGCGCTGCCCGGGTGCAGTCCGCGCCCTGCTGGGCGGTGATGGCGGCGTTCGCCGCCCCGCTGCCGCTTGCCGATATGTGCCGCTCCGAGGCGGGCCCCGTGAGCTGGGCCGCGCGCAATTCCGCAAAGCCCGGACGCGGCGGCGGGGAGGCCTGGGTAATCCATGCGAGTCCCGCGCGCAGCCGCGCGCTAGTCGACCGGCTCAAGGACGAGGTCGCCGAGATCCTGCTCGCCGATTTCTTCACCGGTGCCGGGATTTCGCCAGTGACGCCAGTTCACATCGACGCGCACCGCTGGCTCTACGCAATTCCCGAAGCCCGGCAGGGCGAGGGCCCGCTATTCGATCCAGCCCTCAGCATCGGCATCGCCGGCGACTGGCTGCACAGCCCACGGGTGGAAGGCGCATGGCTCTCCGGCCGCGCGCTGGCGCAGGCGGCGCTCGGCAGCTAGCCTGTGCGGATCGTCTCGATCGCGGTGACGATCCGGTCCATGTCGGCTGCGAGCTTCGCTTCCATCGCGGCGTCGTCCATCGCGTCGAAGGCGGTGACCTGCGGCATCGACAGCCCGACCCGCAGGGTCGCGCCCCAGCGCCCGTCGGGGAGCCGCACGCACTTGACCGGCTGGCCGAGGCGCACGTCCCGCTCCACCAGCGCCTTGTGGAGCGACACTGCCGCGTCGAAATCGGGCGCGCCGGGCAGGCTGCGCAGGTCGATGGTTGAAAGCGTGCGCATCTCCACCGGGTGCGCATCGCCCTCGGGCCGCGCGCCCGGCTCGTAGGGCGCGAGGCTGCGGCCGCCGAGGCGCTCGACGAAGGCGCTGCGGACTGCCGCGTGGAAGGCGAGCACCACCCGCTCGACACGGGGCAGGGGGATCGCCTGGAAGCGCTCGAGTTCGAAGACGCTCGCCTCCAATCGCATCAGCAGGCCGAGGTTCGCCTCATCGGGCAGGAAGCGGGCGCCCGGCCAGTCGGCGGGCCACTCGGCGCGGCGGAAGATATGCACGAGCCCGCGCGGCAAGTCCGCCGCCGCCGCGACGGCGCCCTGGGGCACCAGCGCGAACCCGCTGAACGGCGGGCCGCCCATGAACTTGGAGCCGGTCAGCATCACGATGCAGCCGCGCGCGAGATAGCCGTGGATCGCCGCACTGGTGACCCGCGCCTGGCAGGCATCGACGATGAAGCTCACCGCCTCGCCGTGCTTCGACTGAAGCGCATCGATATGCTCGAAGTGGGGGAGCACGAGGCCGGTCTTGCTGCCGTGGAGCACGTGGACGAGCGTGTGCCGCCCTTCGGCCGCGGCCTCGCTCACCGCCGCGTCGATCGCCTCGGCCATCGCCGCCGCCCCGACCGCGCGGCCGGCGTCGTCGCGCACCGGGATGTTGTAGAGCTCGATCAGGCTGGGCAGCGTCCCGCCGATCGGCTCGCCCTTGGCTACCGGCACGCTGCGCGCGGTCTCGGCGGCGAAGAACTGGCCGTTGGCGGAAAAGACGCAGCCCGAGCCGACCTCGTCCGCGCCGAGCAGCACGTTGCGGATGCCCTTCTCCCCGCGCGCCTTGGCGTGGGCGAGGCCGACATATTCAAGGTCCGTGCCCGAAGCGGCGAAGACCACCGTGGCGGGCATCGTCACCCCGTAGGCGGCGAGGATCCGGCCCCGCAGGCCGTCGAGCGCGGCGGCGTAGCCCTCCGGGGAAAGCACGTTGCCGGGCGCCAGCGCGGCGAGCCGCCGCGTCCCGTGCGTATAGGCATCGGCCGAGATGTCGTTCGCGGTCGAGGAGGCATAGGCCACGGTCGCGACCGGCCAGGGCGAGCTCATGTACTGGTTGCGGCGGGTCGCGGGATCGATCCGGATGCGCGCATCGCCGCCTTCGCTGAGGAGGTGGCCGAGGCGCTCGTCGAGGGGGGCAGGGGGCTGCAAGGGGGTGTTCATGGGGGCGCCCTTAGCCAAGGCCCGGGTGCGGCACAATCGCAAGTCCCGCACCGGCCTTGCGGGGGAGTCGGGCCGAATGGTTGATTTTCGCCCCGGTCCTCCCCATAGGCCGCGCTTCTCTCCGCTCATCTCCCGGACCCCCGCCGCCGTGACGCAAACCATCACCCCGACCCGCATTCCCGAGGACGCCAAGCAGCGCCTCACCACCCTGTTCATCGCCAAGCACGCGCTGGGCGACGGATCGCTGCACCCCGAGGACGGGAACCACGCGATCTACCACCACGAGGTGCGCACCATCCTCGAAGGGCTGGGCATCGGCCTCAAGGTCGCCAATTCCTACAACGCGCTGTTCGAGAAGCCCGAAGGCGTCGATTTCGTCTTCCCGCTCCTCAATCGCGGGGGCTTCCTCAATTCGGAGATGATGCTGCCGCTGCTCTGCACCCGGCTGGGCCTGCCCTACGTCGGGGCGACGCCGATCCTGCGCGGTCTGTCGGACGACAAGCACCTCTCCAAGCTCGAATGCCACGCGCGCGGCGTTCCGACCGCGCCCTGGGCGATCTTCCGTCGCGGCGCGCCGGTCGACGTGAGCATCGTGCCGCCCGCGGAGCGCTGGGTGATCAAGCCCAACGCCTCCTCGGCGAGCTGGGGCGTGCAGGATGCGACCGACGCCGCCGGGCTCGAGACGGCGATCGCCTCGGTCCATGCCGACGGCCATGACGCGATCGTCGAGCCCTTCCTCGTCGGCAGCGACGTCGAGGTGCCGGTCATCACCGTGAACGGCCGCCCCACGATCATGCCGATGATGCAGTTCCTGCAAGCGGACCCGGCGCACCTTCGCACCTATTACGAGAAGCGCGACCTTGTCGACCGCTCGAACAAGTACAGCCTCGTCCACTACGACCGTGCGGACATGGTGGCGCGGATCACGGAGATGACCGAGACGCTGATGGGCATCTTCGATCCCTTCGACTACGGGCGCTTCGAGTTCCGGGTCGACGACGAAAGCGGGCGGATCGACTTTCTCGAGGTCAACCTCAACTGCAACCTGTGGTCTGAAAAGGTGTTCGGTCGCTCGGCGATCCTCGCTGGCATGACGCAGGAGGAGCTCATCGAGACGATCGTCGCCGAGAGCATGAAGCGCCAGGGCCTGTTCGCGTGAGCGGCGCGACGCGCGAGGCGACGGCGCTGGTGTTGGCCGGGCGGCGCGAGGGAACCCTCGACCCGCTCGCCGCCGCGCATGGCGTCGCCGACAAGTGCCTCGTGCCCGTGCTCGGCACGCCTTGCATCGAATATGTGCTCACCGCGCTCGAAGCCGCGCCCGAAATCGGCCGCATCGTCGTCTCGATCAACGATCCGGCGATCCTAGAGGGGCTCCCCACCGCCGACCGGCTGGTCGCCGCCGGACGCCTGACCGCGCTCAAGGCCGAGCACAACCTCGCCGAGAGCGTGCTCGCCGCAGCGAAACATGCGACCTTCCCGATCCTCATCACCACCGCCGACAACGTGCTGATGACGCCGGAAAGCATCGCGCTGATGATCGCCGGGGCAGGGGACGCCGATGCGGCGGCCGCCTTCGCACGCAAGGCCGACATCCTCGCCGCGCACCCCGAAGGCCAGCGCCGCTTCTACGAGTTCGCCGACGACGGATATTCCAACTGCAACACCTACTGGATCGCCAAGCCGGACGTGCTGCGGGTGGTCGAGATTTTCCGCGAGGGCGGGCAGTTCGCCAAGAATCCGCGCAGGGTCATCAACGCCTTCGGTCTCATCAACACGCTGATGTTCCGCCAGGGCTGGCTGAGCCTCGCGAGCGCCTTCGCGCGGATCTCGAAACGCATGAAGGTGCGGCTCGTCCCCGTGGTGCTGGCAGACGGCTCCTACGCGATCGACGTCGACAACGAGCGCACCCACGCCTGTGCCTCGGCAATCATGGCACGGCGCCGGGGCGTCGAGGTCGCGGCCTAGGGCATCACGATCTCGAAGCCCGAGGGCATGGGATCGAGATTGTCGATCAGCCCCTGCAGCGCCGCCTTGTCGCCGGTCACCTGTAGCCCCGCCTTTTCAAGCGCCGCGACCGGCTGCCTCAGGAACAGCATCGCCAGCAGCATCGCGCGCGGCCCCTTGATGCTGGCCACAGGCGCGGTCGGGAGGGCGCCGACGCGGCCGATCATCACCTGATCGGTGATCTCGAGCATCGCCTGCTCCTTGCGGTCGGTAAGCTCGATGCCGATGGTGATCTGGCGCGGGCCGGCCCGCTCAGGAGCGAAGCGGGTCGCGGCGGAATCGAGCAATTCCTGCGTCGATAGCGCGGTGATGAGGTCGTTGGGCTGAGTGGGGCTCATCGCCGCCCGCCCGCGCCTGAGGTCGCTCGCTGCGGCAAGAAACTGGTTGCGCCAGATTGCGCTCTCGGCCTGGTAGCCCTGTTGCTCGTAACTGTCGGCGAGCAGCGTCTTGGCCTCTGCGTTGTCGGGCGCGGCGAAGACGAGGTTCTGGAGGAGGTCCGAGGACCAGCGGTAGTCACCCGCGGCGATGGCGTTCTTCGCCAGAGCCAGCGTGCGGTCCGAGCCGCCGAGCGCCTCGACGAGCTTCCTCGCGCGTTCGACCGGGGGGTAGGGGTGGAGGTTCGCGGGGACAGCATCGTACCAGCCGAGATAGAACTGGTAGATGGCCTTGGCGTTGTGGCTGATCGTTCCGTAGTAGCCGCGCGTCGACCATTCCCTGGCGTTGCCCGGCGGGGGCGCGGCCTCAAGCGCCTCGGCGATCTCCACCATGGTCTCGCCGCGGTTCATGCGGCGCACGGTCTGGTCGTGGAGCCAGCGGTAGTTGTCGCGCTGCGCGGTGAGCCAAGCCGTGCCTTCGGCCTTGCCGAAGATCGGCCAGCAGTGGCTCGAGATCACCACGTCGCTCTGGGGCGCATATCGCAGCGCCGCCTCGTCGAGGTAATGCGCCCAGGCCCGCGCATCGCGCACCTTGGCCCCGCGCGGGGTGAGGATGTTGTGCAGCGAGCAGGTCGCGATCTCGGCGGCGAGGAAAGTCTTCTCCGGCTGGACGAAGACGTTGAACTCCGCCGGCGCCTCGGTGCCCGAGACGATCTGGAATTCGAGCGCCACGCCGTCCACGACGCGCGTCTCACCGGTCTTGCCGATGGTGTCGGTGGGCGGGATCAGCGACAGGGTGCCCGAGGACAGGCCCATCCCGATGCCGCTTCCCATCTGCCCCTTGGCGCCGGGCTTCAACCCCGTGCCGAACTGGTAGGCCGCCCGGCGCATCATCGCGTCGCCCGCCATGACATTCTCGGAGGTCGCCTCCTCCATGAAGCCGGCAGGCGCGAGGATCGGCACCTTGCGCGTGGCCGCGTCGGCCGGGTCGATCACGCCCTTGGCCCCGCCGAAGTGGTCGCCGTGGCTGTGCGAATAGACGAGCCCGGTGACGGGGCGCTTGCCCAAGGTCTGCTCGACGAGCTCCATCGCCGCCCGCGCCGCCTCGACGCTGGTCAGGGGGTCGATGATGATCCACCCGGTCTGCCCCCGCACGATGGTCATGTTCGAAACGTCGAAGCCGCGCACCTGCCAGACGTTCTTGTTCACCTCGAAAAGGCCATGGCGCTTGAGGTGGCTCATGTGTCGCCACAGCGAGGGGTTCACGCTTTCGGGCGTGGCGCCCGCGACGAAGGCATAGGCGTCGAGGTTCCAGACGGGCTTGCCACCCGCCGCCAGGATCACCGGGTCCTTGCGCGTCGCGAGGAAGCCGCGCTGCGAATCCGCCGCGTCGCGCGCGCCCTCGGGCGGCAGCTTGGCGCGCATCGCCTGCTGCTCGGCGCGCGTGGCGGCGCTCGGCTCGCTAGTCGCCTGATCCTGCGCCGCCGCGCCGGACACGGCTGCGGTGACAAGAGCGAGCGCGCTGGCGGCTCGCAGCAAGTGGTGCGTCATGTGTTCTGTCCCCTCTGCTCCCGGTGGCGGTGATGCCTCTTGCCCTGCGGCTTTTCAAGCCGGCGCGAAGTCGGGCAAGAGCTGCAACCCTCGCAACATTCAGAGAATGGAACGTTTCCAAAGAAAGATTGAGTTTTTCCGATCGTCACGACAGGGCTACCAACAGTGCCTTCCCGGGCGCCGAGAACAAGGATTGGGGCACATGGATCACGCGAGCGACGGGGCAGGGTGGCCCGCGGCGGACAAGGCCGGTGCCGTGGCTGCGCGCGCGCGCCGCGGTGCCGCGCCGCCGCGCCTGCCGCGCATCGTCCCGCGCCTGGCCCCCAAGGCGACCGCTGGCAGCGCGCCGCGTCTCGCCGTGGTGAGCAATGCCTTTCGCCTCGCCGAACCGCGCGAGCGTGCGCCGCAGGATTGGCGCGAGCACCTCGCGTCGCTCCTCGCCTGGCTGGGGATCGAGGCGGAGTTCGTCCCTACCCCGCCCGGCTCGCTACTCAAGCGGGTCGCCGGGCTTGCGCCGCAGCCGCATCGCCGCGCCGCCACCGCGCCGGTGTTCGCGCCGTGGACCGCCTGGTGCCCGACCACCTTCCAGAACGGCGGCATTCCGGGCCTCCCACAGGCGCTGTTCGTCGCCAGCTACTGTCTCGAGCACGAGCGCGCCTTCGCCGATCCGCGGGGCCGCGGGACCGATATCATGCTGCTCTCGCCGCACCCTGCTGCCTGCACCGCGGAACAGGCGCATCGCGACGCACTGCCGCGGGCAGGCGTGCTGCGCGCGATGCTCCGCGCTGCGCTCGCCGATGGGCGGGAGCGGATCGCCATCCTCGCAAACGCCCGCCACCGCGCCGCCATCCAGCGAATGCGCCTTGCCGACGATCCGCGCCTTACCCGCGAGGACGCGTGCCTCGAGATCATTTCCATCGAGGAATCGCTGCCGGTGCTCATGTCCGGCAGCGCGCCGTGGGACGCGATCATCGCCATGCCCGACCTGCGCGGGATGGTCTTCGCCATGCTCACCGAGGTGACCGGGGTGCGCGGGCCGTGGCCGATGCTGTGGTGCACGCGCACCGGCATCACCCGGATCACTGCCGAAGCGCTCGGCGAGGGGGCGGGCTGCCTGCCGCTGGATTCGGCGGTGCTGGTCCATGCCCTCGCGCTCGCCCTGCGCGATGCCGGGCGCGGCAGGGCGGCGCTGCGGCTCCACGAGGGCTGGGCTCGGCTGCGCGACAGCGGCGTGACCACCGCCCGGCGCGGCGACGATGCGCCCTATGTCACGCGCGTTGCCGAGGCGGAGTTCCTCGCCCTCATCTGCCGCAATGCCGCCGCCAGCAAGCGGGCGCAGACCCCGTGGCGGGCGCTCGAAAACTTACAAATGTCAGTTCTCGGGAACCCGACGCCGACCTTGCGCATTGTGTCTTCAAATCTCGCAAGCTCTTAACACAAGCCAGAAGGGGTGCCCCGATGCCGAGCCGCACGATCGTTGCGAATGAACTGGCGCATGTCCTGCGGCAGATTTCCCACCCCGACCGGATCCGCCTCCTGCTGAAGCTGCAGGCCGGAGAGCAGACCGTCAACGAAATGGGCGACATCCTCGGGATCTCGCCGACCCGCGTGTCGCAGCACCTCGGCGTGCTGCGCGCCGTGGCGCTGGTCGAGACCCGCACGCTCGGGCAGAAGCGCGTCTACCGGCTGGCACAGCCCGAACTCGCCGGTTGGCTGATCGAGGGCATCGACTTCATCGCCCACCGCCTCAGCCGCGCGACCCCGGCCGACATCCAGCACGCCAAGCGCCTGTGGGAAGCCGAGGCGTCTGCCGATCAGACCGCCGAAGCAGCCTGATCGCGCGGGCCAGCGACGCCCCCCTCTCGCGGGAGTGCCTCAGCAGGCGTGGCGGTGCAGCAGCGGGCCTGCGCCCAGCTCCTCGGCGTAGCGCGCCTCAACCGGCACCCATTCCTGCGCCGCCTCGTCCCAGGCGGTCACCCCGCCGGTCTTGATGTCATAGACCCAGCCGTGGAGCTCGAGCTCCTTGCGCGCCAGCGCCACCGCCACCGTCGGGTGCGTCTTCAGGTGCTGCAATTGCAGGATCACGTTCTGCTCGAGCAGCATGTGCATCTTCGCGTCCGGGTCGAGCCCGCCGCCCAGCGCCTCGGTGATGTCGACCGCGCCCTGGGCATAGCCCAGCCATTCGCGGACGTGCGGGAGGTTGGTGAGCGCGGCGCGGTTCATCGCCCCCTTCATCGCACCGCATTGCGTGTGCCCGCAGATCACGATGTTGGGGATGCGCAGCGCCCCGATCGCAAACTCGATCGAGGCGGTCATGCCGCCGGTCTGGTTGGTGTGTGGCGGCACGATGTTGCCCGCGTTGCGGCAGATGAACAGCTCGCCGGGATCGGTCTGGGTCAGCATCGCGGTCTCGATGCGGCTGTCCGAGCAGGTGATGAACAGCGCCTCGGGGCTCTGGCCGGTCGAGAGCCGCTCGAACAGCGCGCGTTTTTCGGGGAAGACCTCGCGCTGGAACTTCACCACGCCGGCGGCGAAACGGGACATGGGGCGGCTCCTTCCGGCAGGCCTAATGCCTGCAAATCTTAGCAGATAGCAAAGCCAGAAGGTATGGCGGCGGGCGCGCAGCGTCAACCCGCGCGCGATTTCGCAAGGTCCTCGCAATCCTGAGGGTGACAGGCTGCGTATTGTGTGGTGTCAGGGGCGCCGCAACCCCACGAGGACAGGGACGAGGACACCATGAATTTCGAGCTCGAGCAGGAACACGCGATGCTCAAGGAGCTGGTCGGCAAGTTCGTGCGCGACCAGCTGATGCCCTACGAACAGGCGGTGATCGCCCGCGAGAACATCGGGCAGGGCACTTACCTGACCCCTGAGGAGACCGCCAAGGTCGACGCCGCGAGCCGCGAGCTGGGCCTGTGGGGCCTCGACGCGCCCGAGGAGGTGGGCGGCATGAACCTCCCCATGGTGGCGATGGTCGGGGTCTCCGAGGAGCTCGGCAAGACCGTGGTGCCCTATTACCTGCCGCCCGATTCCCCGAACCTCCGCATGCTGATGGTCGCCGCCGATGAGCGCCAGCGTGAGGCCTATCTCGAGCCCTACGTGCGCGGCGAGACCATCTCGGCGATCGGCATCTCCGAACCCGGCGCGGGCGCGGACCCGGCGGGAATGCGCACAACCGCGGTGCAGGACGGCGATGACTGGGTCATCAACGGCCGCAAGATCTGGATCACCAAGGGCGCCGAGGCCGATTTCACGATCCTGATGGCGGTGACCGACAAGAACCCGAATGGCCGCAACGGCATGTCGGCCTTCCTGGTGGACAAGGGCACGCCGGGCTTCAACGTCACCCGCAAGATCCCGATGATCGACGGGACGGCGACCTATGAAATCGCGCTCGAGGATTGCCGGGTGCCGGGGTGGAAGCTGCTCGGCAAGCGCGGTCAGGGCTTCGCGCCGATGCAGGTGCGGCTCGGCACGCGGCGCATCGAGATGGCCTCCTGGTCGATCGGCATGGCGCAGCGCGCGCTCGACATGATGATCGACTACGCGCCGCAGCGCACCACTTTCGGCAAGCCGCTGGCCGCGCGCCAGACGGTGCAGAACTGGATCGCGGACGCGGCGACCAAGATCCACGCGATGCGGCTGATGACCTACGACTGCGCATGGAAGATCGACGAGGGGCGCGACACCCGTTCCGAGATCTCGATGATCAAGAGTTTCTGTACCGAGAGCGCCTACGAGATCGTCGATCACGCGATGCAGCTCTACGGCGGCATGGGCATGACCCGCGAGCTGCCGCTCTACCTCATGTCGAACAAGCTGCGCACGATGCGGATCTATGACGGGCCGAGCGAGATCCACAACTGGG
>JBJTSG010000043.1:0-5762 GCA_046076505.1 Erythrobacter sp.
CATCAGCGGCACCCGGGTTGCGCAGCGCGCCTTCGAGGAACGAGGCGAAGACGTTGCCCACGCCGAGCGCGGCGAGGCCCGCGCCAATCGCCGCGAGACCGGCACCGAGAAGAGCAGCAGCAGTAGCGTCCATGATGTAAACTCCGTTGGAATTCTGTTAGTTGTCGAGGGTAGTGAAGAGAGCGTCTGAAGCCCTCAGTGAAGGTTTTCCGCGTCGTTGATGTAGAGCGAGGTCAAGAGCGCGAAGACGTAGGCCTGGATGCCGGCGACGAGAATCTCGAGCGCGCTGATCGCGACCATCAGGATGAAGCTCGGCACGCCGACCGCAACGCCGATGCCGAGGCCGCCATTGCCGCCGGCGATCACGAAGCTCGCCAGCACCTTGAGCAGCACGTGTCCGGCCATCATCGCGACAAACAGACGCAGCGCAAGGCTGAAAGGGCGGACCATGAAGGAGACGAGCTCGATCAGGCTGATCGGAAGCGCGAGGAAGATCGGGGTGTTCGACGGCCAGAACAGCGAGAAGAAGTGCAGGCCATGCTTCCAGAAGCCGACGATCAGCACGATCGAGAAGCTGAGGATCGCGAGCACGCCGGTGGCGGTGAAGTGGCTCGTGAAGGTGAAGGCATGGACGTGGGGGATCAGCCCGAGCGGCACGAGACCCAGCAGGTTGCCGACCAGGATGAACATGAAAAGCGTAAATATATAGGGCACATACTTGCGCCCGGCCTTGCCGACATTGGCCTCGAGCAGGTCGTCGATGAAGCCCGTCATGGTCTCCACCGCCATCTGCCACCGGCCCGGCACTAGCGCGCGCTTCATCCCGCCCGCGACGAACACCCACACGAGGACGGCGGTCAGCGCCATCCACAGGGCGGAGTTGGTGAACGCGATGTTGATCCCGTCAGCCAGCTGCCAATCCGCCCCGGCAACCGGGTGGATGGTGAACTGCTTCATCGGATCGACCTTGCCTTCGGCTGCCACGATCGAAAAACCCCAGATGTTTCACATGAAACATGCGCCAAAACGCAGGCTGGAGGGGGTCTTGCGGGGGTCTAGGCCCACCTTGGCGGGGTCTAGACGTCGCTTTCTTGCCCCTGATCCGGCTCTGCGGGACGCATGTTCGCGCTCAGGATGATGCTTCTGAAGGCCGACGCCATTCCGAGGAACAGACCGGCCAACAGGCCCCACGGCGCGATGCCGAGCAATGCGTCCACCGCAAAGCCGATCACCAGGCCGCCGATGATCCCGCCCAGGAGATTGGCGAGGACCCGGTCGCCGCTGCGGTAATTCGCATCGACGCCCTTGACCTGCCTGCGGTTGCGCTCGTCCTCCCGCTCGCGTGCGGCCCTGAGCCGCGCTTCGAGCGCGTCGATCCGCGCATCCTCCTGAATGGGTTCTCGGGCGGGTTTCTCGTCGCTCATGCCATGCTCCTTACAAGCAGGAACAGGGCACGTCCAACAAGGTGCCCGCCGAGGGCGCCGCCCCCTTAGAAGGGGGGCTGATACGTGTCAACCGTGAGGGGGCACGATATGCCGCAAGTGCGAAATAACCGCGCTTAGAGGCGGCTCCCGCCGTATCTCAGCCCTGCGGGCAGTTGGAGTGGAGCATCGGCGCGCCGGCGCCGCGGGTCGCCCAGGCGCCATCGGGCGTGCGGTACTTCTCTCCCGGCGCGGTACGCTTGATCGCGGTGCAGCCGGCGGCGAAGGCATAGGCCTCGAGCGTCGCATTGTTCTTTTGCGCCCCGTCGGCATAGACCGCGCGGCGCTTGATGTTGATGTCGTCGACCAGCCGCTGGAGCGCCGGATCGGCAGCGCCGACGATCCCGAGATAGCCGTCGGGCTGCTCGCCGATGGCGCCGCTCGCGCGCGCGGCGGCGTAGGCGGGATCGCGCTGCTGCGCGAATACGGGCACGGCCACCACGGCGGCCACGGCGAAGGCGGCGAGCGGGAGCCGGAGGATGTTGCGCGTCATCAGAAGATATCCTTGTTCTCTTCAATCGTGTTGGCGGCGTCCGCCGCAAGACGGTAGATCACTTCCTGCCGGATGTTGACGTTGAGCTCGATCACGATCGGCTTCTCGGGCGCGGCGACGTTGATGCAGCCACCCAGCGAAGCCGAAAGGACGAGGCTCGCCGCGATCATCGCCCGGCGCCTGCCTTTCGCGTGCCGCCCCATCGGCCCTGCCTCCCCTTCGTCCATGCCCCGGGGTCTGGCAGTGCCCGCCGGAGCGGTCAATTCGTGATGCATCATCGCTTGTCCTCGCTTGCTGGAGGTTGAACGGGTGCCGGCTGGGCGCCGGGAGAGCTTTCGATCGGCACCAACCGGCCGTTTTCCTGCCGGAACAGCCCGAGGCTCTGCGGATCGCGGATGTAGTTCGCGTCCCACATCGAGCGCACCATCGTCGCCAGCTGCTGGAAATTCTCCGAGCGCACGTTGATGCGGAAGCGAATCGGCAGCTTGGCGAGGCGCCGGGTGACGAAGTTCTGGCTCGCGCCCGCGCCCTGGCGGATGCCGTCGAATTCGAAGCTGGTGACGATCTCGCCGTCGAGGTCGCCGCCGAGCCCCACCCGCATCTGCCGGTAGTCGAGCGAGCGCAGCGCGGCGAAGGCATAGTTGCCCATGGTGCCGAGGTTCTCGTAGCTGAGTTCGCCGATGTAGGCGACGTTTCCGCCGCCCGACCGGGCGACCAGCACGCCCCCCTCGATCCGCCCGCGCCCCTGCTCGTCGAAGATGATCGGCACGGTGCCGTCGAAGATCCCGGTCGCCGAAAGGTTCTTCAATTCCATCTCCGCGACGAACTTCGCCGCATCGAGCCCGACGATCTCGAAGATGTAGCGTCGCTCCTCTTCGGCACCGAGGTCCATGACCAGCGGGCGCATCACCAGCGTGCCGCCCATGAAGGGGAAGCGGGCGTCCTTCAGGGCAAGGCGCGTGCCGTCGGCGAGGTCGAAGCGGACCTTGCCGGCGAGCACCTCGACGCCGGGGTTGATCGCCTCGATGGTCACGACCTGGTCAGGGGCGGTGGTGAGGTTGATGAGGTCGGTGAAGACGACGGTGCCGGCGAGCCCGCGCACCGGGCCGAAGGCGGCGGCGAAGTCGAAGTGGTCGGTGCTGAAGGTGCCGCCGCTCGTCACCTTCTCGCCCTCCCAGTCGACCCGCCCGGTGCCGGTGATCGTCCCGTCCGCCAGCGCCACCACGCCCTCGGCGAGCGGGGTTAGGTCGTCGGGCTGCAACCCCTTGCCGAAGACAAGGCCGGGGACAGTGAGCCGCGCCGTCCCGGCGGCGCTTTCGAGATCATGGGTGATTTGGACGGCGAGGACCTGCCGCCCGCTCGCCGGGTGGTCGAGCCGCGCGTCGGCCGTGATGCGGTTGTCGAGGAGCGTGAGGCGCGCGGCCTTGCCTGCGAGCGGGACGAAGCGCGCCGCCGCGCCATCGGCCGGGCGGTCGGAGAGTGTGAAGGCGGCATCGGAGAGCCTGAGCGCGCCGTCGGCGAAGGACCAGTCACCCGCGATCGCATCCAGATTGAAGGGGACGGCGGCGAGCCGCGCCGTGCCGCCCGCGAGCGTGCCGCCGGGGGTGCCCGCGAAGGTGCCAGTGAGGCTTGTGGCCGTGAGGCGCACCTCGCTGGTGCCGGTGCCGATCCGCGCGGCGAGGTTGTCGATGCCGAAAGGCTGCGGGTAGCGCAGGACGACGCTGCTCGCGGCGAGCGTCGCGGGGCTCTCCCCGATGTTGCCCGTGAGATTGAGCGCCCCGGTGCGGGCGGCGAACCTGAGGCTGTCGCGCCAGGCGAGGATCGGTGCGCCGCCCTCGGGGCAGAGGGTTATGCTCTGGGCACCCAGGGCAAGGCCCGAGAGCGCGAGCTTGGCAAAGCGCACCGGGGTGCAGTGCGTGCCCACCGCAAACCCGCCTGCCGCAGCATAGCTGCCCTCGATCGGCAGGGTGAGATCGTTGACCCCGCCGCCGGGGAGCGGGCCGCTCGCAGTGACCAGCCCCTCGAAGGCGAGCCGGCCGCCCGGTGTCCCCCTGATCGCGAGGCGCGGCACGGCGAGGCGGCTGTTTCCGGCCGCATAGTCCGCCATCGCGAAGCGTGCGGTCCAGTTCCCGCCACGGTCCTGCTCGATGCGCCCGTTGAGGTTCGGCAGCCCCTCCCCGCCCGCCAGCAGATTGCCGCCGAGGCCGGTCACACCCCTCGCGCCGATACTCGCGCCCGCGCGGGACAGCGCCAGCACCCGCGTGCCCGAGCGCGCGGCAAGACTCGCCTCGGGGAGGGTCAGCGTTGCCTCGGAGCCCTTGTGGCGGATCACCGCCTCGGCGCGCAGGGTTCCGCCGTCGAGCGCCCGGGCGAGGCCGTCGCGTGCCTTGGCGATGAGCGGGCCGAGCAGCGTGTCCCTTAGCGAGCGCTCGGCCTCGGCGAGGCTGCGATCGAAGCCCGGCGCGGGCGCGAGGCCGGAGCCGCGCAAGGTGCCCTCCCACTGCCCGCTCAAGGCATCCGCCGCGCCGCGCCAGCTGCCTTCCGCGGCGAGCCGCGCGAGGCGGCCTTGCGGCGTTGCGATGCCGGTGAGTGCGAGATCGTGGCCGAGGGCGAGGCGACCCTTCGACCAGTCGAGCCGCGCCGTGCCGCCGAGCCCCGCCGCGCTGACGCTGGCGAAGGAAGCGCCTCCGGCGGCCAGCTTCATGTCGGCCTTGCCAGCAGCGAAGTCGGGCGCGAGGCTCGCCAGCGCGCCTATGTCCGCCCGCGCAAGTCGCGCGCCCGCGCAGGCAACCCCTGCGAGCCGCAGCGGGCCGTCGAGGGTCGGCGCGCCGTCTTCTGTGGTCAGTCTGCCGTAGAGTGTCGCCCGTTCGGCGCGGCAGCCGGCGGTGCCGATCCCCGGCGCCGTCGCGGCGAGTTTGCCGGCAAAGCCGTCGTCCAGCCGCCCTTCGCCCGCAAGGCTCACGCCGATACGCCCGTAGTCGCTTTCGACCAGCCCGCGCGCATCCTTCAGCGCGACGCGAATCGCCGGGAGCGCGGGCGGCTCCTTCCCGCCGGTGAATACCAGCGGATCGAGCGCCCCGAGGCTGAACTTGCCGCGCCGATAGGAGGCGAAGAGGCGCACGCCCTCGAGGCTCACCCGGCGCACCTCCGGACCGCTCCACCCGACGCCGAGGTCGATCACCATGCGCCGGATAGTGAGGTCGGGCCGCGCGGGATGGCCGATGACGAGGTTCTCGACCACTTGCCGGTCGGGCGTGAGGCTGACGATGGCGTAGGTCGCCGGCACGCGCCGGGCGGCGAGGTAGTCGTCGATCACGTCGCGGGCGATTCGCTCGCGGGAGAGCCACGCCGCGCCTCCCGCCAGCAGCACCGCGGCCGCGAGGCCCAGCCCGACCGGCCTGCGCCAGCGCCGCGGCCGGGCCTCCTCCGGCCCGCCGCGCTCCGGCCCCTTATTCGTCTCAGCCTGTGCCACCGGCATCCTCCGACCCTTGCGCGCATGCCGGCGGAAAGGCAATGAGGGCTTGGGCAAAAGGCTTTTTCCGGAGGGGCGCCTTGCCGGAAGCTGAAGAGGGTTTCGATTTTCTCGACGGGGCGGTTCCCGATTTCGACGCCGGCAAGGCCGCGGGCGACGGGCACCGCGCGCGCCTGCGTGCCCGGCTGCTGACCGGCGGGGCGGAAGCGCTCGCCGATTACGAAGTGCTCGAATACCTGCTCTACGCCGCGATCCCGCGCGGCAACACCAAGCCGATGGCGAAGGCCCTGCTCGCGCAGTTCGGGAGCCTTGCGGG
>JBJTSG010000044.1:0-5060 GCA_046076505.1 Erythrobacter sp.
CCTGCGGCTGGGCGATCAGCCTGAGATAGGCTAGCGCATCGCGAATCTCGGCACGCTCGTAGAAGCGAAAACCCCCGATGATCCGGTAGGCGATGCCGATCTGGATGAAGCGGTCCTCGAACTCGCGCGTCTGGTATTGCGCGCGCACGAGGATCGCGATGCTGTCGAGCCCCGCGCCCTCGCGCTCGAGCCGCTCGATCGTCTCGCCGACACGGCGCGCTTCCTCGGGCGCGTCCCACACGCCGATGACCTTGACCTTGTTGCCGCCATTGATTTCGGTCCACAGCGTCTTGTCATGGCGCTGTGAATTCTCGCGGATCAGCCCCGATGCGGCGCCCAGAATGTGCGGGGTGGAGCGGTAGTTCTGTTCGAGCCGGATCACCTCGGCGCCGGGAAAATCCTTCTCGAACCTGAGGATGTTGGCTACCTCGGCCCCGCGCCAGGAATAGATCGACTGGTCATCGTCGCCCACCACGCAGATGTTCTTGTGCCCCTGCGCGAGGAGACGCAGCCACAGGTACTGGACTGCGTTGGTGTCTTGGTACTCGTCCACCATGATGTAGCGGAAGCGGCGCTGGTAATCGGCGAGGATGTCATGGTGCGTCCTGAGGATCGTCACCATATGCAGCATCAGGTCGCCGAAGTCGCAGGCATTCAATGCCTTGAGCCGCTCCTGGTAGCGCCCGTAGAGCGCCGCGCCCCGGCCGTTGGCGTAGGCCTCGTTCTCCACGGCATCGAGATCGCCCGGCCCGAGCCCGCGGTTCTTCCAGCGGTCGATGAGCCCCGCAAGCTGGCGCGCGGGCCAGCGCTTCTCGTCGAGATCGGCCTCGGTGATGAGCTGCTTCAACAGGCGCAGCTGATCGTCGGTGTCGATGATCGTGTAGTTGTGCTGGAGGCCGACGAGTTCGGCATGGCGGCGCAGCATCTTGGCGCAGATCGAATGGAAGGTGCCGAGCCACGGCAGCCCCTCGGCCTGCCGGCCGAGGTGGTGCGTGACGCGCTCGCGCATCTCGCGCGCGGCCTTGTTGGTGAAGGTGACGCACAGGATCTGCGAGGGGTAGGCGCGCCCCGTCGCCACGAGATGCGCGAGGCGCGCCGTCAGAGCGGCGGTCTTGCCCGTGCCCGCACCCGCGAGCATCAGCACGGGCCCCTCGGTGGCGAGCACGGCGGCACGCTGGGCTGCGTTCAGCCGGGCGGCATAGGCCGGCACGGAGTCGTGCGGCGACGCGGGGGAGGGCAGGTTGTTGCTCATCGTCTCATGCGAACAGGTAGGGAACAATTGTGGCCGGAGCAAGCCGCGCGGAGCCGCCATGCACGCGGAATGCGGCAAGCGGCCGATCGTTTCGCCGCTTTCCTGCCACATTCGCCGACCGGTCGAGCCGGCGGCGGGTTGGCGGCGGCGTCGCTCGGTTGCTTCGACGGGCAGCCTCGCCATAGTCATAGGTAACCGGCCAGCAGGGGACCGCAGGGCCGGAAAATACAGCGTTCGTGATGCTTGGGTTCAGCAATGATGGAGATACCCATGCACATTTCTTCCAAGTTCATCGCACTCGCCGGTGCGGCCATGACCCTGGCGATGACCCCGGCGATGGCCGAGGCACAGGATCAGACGACGCCGGAAGCGGGCACTCAGCCGGCGCCGGGCACCACCCCGCCGAGCACCGAGCCTGACAGCACCCGCACCGGTTCCGAGAACCCCGCGGGGATGGACACCACCACCTCCGAAACGACCACGCCGCCGACCTATCCGGAAGGCACGCCTGCGGAATCGACCACCTCGACCCCGACTGCGACGGACGGCACCGCCGCCACCGCGACCGAGGCGGCGCCGGCCCAGCCGCTGACCCCTGCTGACCAGCAGGCCGCGATCAAGACCTGGCCGCGCGAGACCCAAGCCTACTACCAGTCGCTGAGCGAGGAGCGTCAGAAGATGTTCTGGTCGCTGACCGACACCGACAAGGTGCGCTTGAGCAACCTGCCGGACGCGCAGAAGGAAACCGCCTGGGCCCAGATCGAAAGCCAGATCAAGGGCTCGCAGGGCTAACCTTCGGGCGGCACCGGGTCGGCGGCGGCGAGCCGCAGCAGGCTGAGCTTGCCCTTCCCGACCCGGCGTTCGGCCTCGATCACGAGGCCGTTCACCACGACGTTCTCCTTGGCAGAGGTCTCCAGAGCGATCCATGTTTCGGGACCGATCCAGCCGAGGCGCAGGAGCCGGTCGAGGGCAACCTCGCCGGCTCCTGTGTTGTATGGCGGATCGGCAAGGATGAGGTCGAGGGGCTTGGTGGCGGCGCGCAGCTGCATCACGGAGCCCGCTTCGACCCGCGTGCGGGCCTGCGCACCAAGTGTCGCGATGTTCGCCCGGATCACCTCCAGAGCCGCCCGGTCCTGCTCGACGAACAGGCAATAGGCCACACCGCGCGACAGCGCCTCTAGCCCGAGCGCGCCGGAACCCGCGAAGAGGTCCGCGACCTGCAATCCCTCGAAATCGCCCAGCCGGCTGGTGAGCATCGCGAAGAGCGTTTCGCGCGCGCGGTCGGCGGTCGGGCGCGTGGCATCGCCCTTGGGCGCGGCAAGCTTGCGCCCGCGCCATTCCCCCGCGACGATCCGCATCAGCGCGCCCCCCGTGGGCTGCGCGGGCCGGCAGAGCGCCCGCGCGCCGGCTGTGGCCCGCCGCGCCCTTTTCGCGGCGCTGGCGCCCCCGTTTTCGGCGCGTCGCGCGGAGCCGGGGCGCCCGGCTTGGGCACGCGCCGATCACCGGCCGGCTTGGCGACAGGCGCGGCGACCGGCGCCGGCGCGCGGCGCGAAGGCTTCCCGGCGTTGACGGCGACCTTCTCCGCCCTCTTCACCCCGCCGCGCGGGATCGGCTGGCCGGTCATCTCGGAAATGAAATGCGCCGTCGGCCTGCCGGTCAGTTCGACCGCCTGCCCGCGCGGCAGGTCGCCGAGATGGAAGGGGCCGTAGCCGACACGGATCAGGCGGTTCACCTGGAGCCCGAGATGTTCGAGCACCCGGCGCACCTCGCGGTTCTTGCCTTCGGTGATGGTCATCTCGATCCACAGGTTGCGGCCCGAGGAGCGCTCGAGATTGGCGTCGATCGAGCCGTAGCGCACGCCGTCGATCTCGACGCCCTCCACGAGCTCCTCGAGCTGCTCCTGGCTCACCACACCGAAGGCGCGCGCGCGATAGGTGCGCGGGACCTTGGTGGCGGGGAGTTCGAGGGTGCGCTTGAGGCCGCCGTCGTTGGTGAGCAGCAGCAGGCCTTCGGTGTTGAGGTCGAGCCGTCCCACCGGCATCAGCCGCGGCGTGCCCTTGGGCAGGGCGTTGCGCAAAGCCGTGTAGATCGTCGGGCGCCCGGCGGGATCGCGCTCGGCGGTGATGAGGCCGGTCGGCTTGTGGAAGGCGAACAGCCGGGTGGCCTCGGCCGCGGCGACCGGATGGCCGTCGACCGTCACCCCCTTGAGGCTCGCGAGGATCGTGGCAGGCGTGTCGAGCACCTTGCCGCCCACCGCCACGCGTCCCTCGGCGATCATCCGCTCGATCTCGCGCCGGCTCGCGACACCCGCGCGGGCAAGCAGCTTGGCGATGCGTTCGCCCTCGGGGCGCGTCTCGGAGCGGGGGGGCTGGGTGGGCATGGGCGCGCGCCTAGAGCATTTCCGCCGCAAATGCGACCGGCGATCGCTCCACTCAGTTCGCCGCCCGCAAGGCCTCGGTCACGATCTGGTCGAAGCGCGCGATCCCGCCCTCCAGCGTTCCGAGCGTGATGTGCTCGACCGCCCCGCTCGACAGGCCCTCCTGCCCCAGCTCCGCTGCGCGGAAGTCCTCCGATGCGAAGACCCCGCCGTCGAGCAGGTTCCAGCTCTTCTCCCAATGCGCGAGCGCCTTCTCGGTCACGGGGGCCTCGGGGATCAGCATGAAGTCCTCGACCAGCGTCAGGTCCGCCGCCTGCGGCATCAGCACCATGACATTGACGTAGTCGGGGCTCGGCACGATCACGCATCCGGGGAGCAACTGGTAGGCGAAGGTGACGACGCGCCGCAGCTGCGCCATGTCGGTGAGGTCGACACTCTCCATCTCCTCGAGCCGCCCCACCGCCGAACGCTGGTGCGGCCCGATCTGGTCGCCTGCGGTGATCCCGTCCTTGAAGAAGGGGCCGATGGTTGCGGCATGAAGGCGCGTAACGTGGTAGCTTTCGAGGAAGGCGTCCATGATGAGCTTCCAGTTGCCCTTCACGGTGTGCAGCTTGCGCCGGAACAGGTGCGCCTCGCGCAGGCAGAAAGCGTCGAAGTCCTCGCCCAATGCCCGCGCATGGGTGAAGTTTGCGCCCTCCTGCGGGGCGAACCAGATGAGGCCGCCCGCCTCGCAGCTCGGCAGTTCAACGAGGCCGTAATTGGCCTTGTCCAGCCCCGGGAAGGTCTCGGGGCGGGGGAGCGCCATGAGGCCGCCGTCGAGCCGGTAGGTCCAGGCATGGTAGGGGCACACCAATCGCTTGGCGCACTGCACCTCGCTCCCCTCGACCAGCCGCGTGCCCCGGTGGCGGCAGACGTTGAGGAAGACGTGCGCGGTGCCTTCGGCGTCGCGGGTGATGAGCAGTGGGCGGCCCGTGGCGTCGTGCGGCACCGCCATGCCGGGTTCGGGGAGCAGGGCAGACGGGGCGAGCACCTGTGGCAACCGGTCGAAGAGCGCCGCCTTCTCGCGCGCGAAGTGATCGGGGCAGGTGTAGTTCGTCGCCGGCACGGTCTGCATGCCGCTCGCTTGCCGCCCGACGCCCCCACGGATCGCCTCGGCGAGCGCCAGCTGGCCGGGGGTGGGCTGCAAACGGGGTAAATCTGTTGCGGCAGCGTTCATCGCTCTTTTCTCATCCTCTCCTGCGCGACTAGTGTGCCACGAAACCGGACGCGCGCAAATGCGGCGCCGCAACCATGGGATCCTGAATGGCCGAAGCCGCCCTCGAGACACCGACGCGCCTTTCACGCTGGATGACCCTCTTCGCCTCGCTCCGGCATCCGAAGACCGGTTATGTGCTGCTGTTTGGCTTCGCGAGCGGGCTGCCCTACGCGCTG
>JBJTSG010000045.1:0-12605 GCA_046076505.1 Erythrobacter sp.
GGGTGCTTCTGGTGCACCGAAGCGGTGTTCCGCGACGTCATCGGGGTGCAGAGCGTCGAGAGCGGCTATATCGGCGGCACCAAGGCGAACCCGACCTACAAGGAGGTGTGCGCCGGCACCACGGGCCACGCCGAGGGCATCCGCGTAACCTTTGACCCCGCGGTCATCACCCTTGCCGAGATCTACGACGTGTTTCTCGGCACGCACGATCCGACGCAATTGAACCGCCAGGGCAACGACATCGGGACGCAGTACCGCTCCGCGATCTTCCCCCTTTCGGACGAGCAAGGTGCGCAGGCCGAGGCGGCGATCGCCCGCTGGAACGCCGAGAACGGCAAGACCGCGGTGACCACGATCGAGGGCCTGTCGGGCGGCGTGCAGACCGCCGCATGGTACCCGGCCGAGGACTACCACCAGGAATACTGGGACGGAGAAGGCCAGCGGAACCCCTACTGCCTCGCGGTAATCCCGCCCAAGCTGATGAAATTGAGGAAGAGCTTTCAAAAGTATGTGAAGGACTGAGGCACCACTTTAGCCTTCATCGTCGCCCCGGACTTGATCCGGGGCCAGGCTACCTTCCTGCGGCTCAGCGGGCGAAAGCCAAGCCCCCGTGTCAAGCACGGGGCGACGAATTGGAGCTTACCTGTACTTCCCCGCCGTGATGAACTTGCCGAAGGCCTCGCACCAGATCACGACGGTATCGTAGTCCTCGATGTTCACGCCCGCGGGCACGGCGGTGATGAAGCCCTTGTAGCTCTTGATCGAGCCCAGTTGCACCGACTTGTCCTTGATCGCCCGGAACCCCGCGTCGGTATCGACATAGGACGGTGCAAGGTAGATCTTGTAGTCCGGCCCCGGGGCGAGCTCGCCCTGGTGGACGATGGCTTGCGGCGTGACGCTGATCGTCCCCGTGCCCCAATGCAGCGCATCGCTCCCCGGCAGGTCCTTGCGGAAAGTGGCCGTATAGGCGGCGGCCTTGGCCGCGCTCGCGAGCTTGCCCGCATCGGGCGCGCGCTCGGCGACGAGGATAGGGAGGAGATATATCCCGAGGCCGAAGCCGAGGCCGAGCGCCGCGAGATGGGTGGCGGCGAGGAGGAGGGGCTTCTTCATGTTCGGCTCTTTCGCGAATGGTGTCGGGGGCCATTCGCGGAGGCGGGCCTTCCGGTTACCCACCGCCCTCCCATTCACGTCACCCAGGGCTTGACCCGGGGCCGGGGCGACGACGTTATGGCTTCACCCACCGCCCGACGAAGAAGCCGTCGAGCCCGCCTCGTTCCGCCAGCATTCCGGGGTGCGTGCGCAGCCAGCCCTCGGAGGTGGGGGCCAAGCCGGCGGGCAGCTCCTCGGCGCGGATCGGCGCCGGCACGAGGTCCAGCTCCGCGTCGGCCCAGGCAGCCTGCTCTTCGCCCTCCTCGGCCTCGAGCGAGCACACCGCATAGACCAGCACGCCGCCGGGGTTGAGCCACTGCGCCGCCCGCGCGACCAGCGCGCGCTGGAGCTCGGCCATCTCCGCGATCTGCCCCGTCCCGATGCGGTGCAGCACGTCGGGGTGACGGCGGCAGGTGCCGGTCGCGGTGCAGGGCGCGTCGATCAGGATCGCGTCGAAGCGGTGCCTGGGCTCCCAGGTCAGCGCGTCGGCGCGCACCGGCGAGGCCTTTAGGCCGGTGCGCTTCAGGTTGTCCTTGAGGAGCTCGAGCCGGCGCTTGCTCATGTCGAGCGCCGTCACCTTCCACCCCGCAGCGGCGAGCTGCATCGTCTTGCCGCCCGGCGCGGCGCACAGGTCGAGCGCGCTCCGACCCTCCCCGTCGCCGAGCAACCGTGCGGGCAGCGAGGCGGCAAGGTCCTGCACCCACCACGCGCCCTCCTTGAACCCTTCGAGGTTCTCGACCTGCGCGCCGCGCGGCAGGCGGACATGGCCGGGCGCGAGGCTGATCCCGCCCATCCTGACGGCGCGGGCCTCGGTATCGGCGGGGTCCCTCAGGGCAAGGTCGAGCTCGGGCGGGAAGACGAGGCCCGGAGCAATCGCGGCGGCGCGCTCCTCGCCCCAGCGGGCGACGACCCGCTCGGGCAGGGTCGGCACCGCGGGGAGCGCCGCCCCCTGCTTGACCAGCGCGGAGAAGACCCCGTGCGCGAGCCGCCGCGGCCCTCCGGCGAGCAGCGCGAGGCCGTTCGCGATCACCGCGTGCGGCGGGGTCTCAAGCCTGAGCGCCTGCGCCAGCATCAGCCGCAGCACCATGCGCGCCTTGGCATCCTCGGGGAGGCGCTGCTTCGTCGCGCCGTCAATCAGCGCATCGAGGTCAGTGAGCCAGCGCAGCGTCTCGCCGGCGATGGCGCGGGCGAGCGCGCGGTCAGGCGCCTTGCGGATATCGGCGAGAGCGGCCCCCTCGGCCTGCTCGAGCGTCTCGCCCCGGCGCAGCACCGCGTCGAGAAGGCGCAGCGCGGCGCGGCGCACGGGGAGTCCGGGGGGGAGGGCCATGGTGGGGCGCTCTACCCCCGCTTGAAACAAAGCGCCAGCGCGCGCATTTGGTGGGGCATGACCAAGGAAAAGTCAGCGGCCGCCAAGGCCTTCAGGAAACCCGCCCACTGGACCAACGATCCGGTGCCGGCTCCGGCGGCCGTTACGTCCGACGAGAAGCTCTCGCCGACCCGTTATGGCGATTGGGAGAAGGACGGCATCGCGGTCGATTTCTGACCCTGCCGCCAAGCCGCGCCAAGCGGCCCGCAAGCCGCTCCCAAGCCCCGTCCAGACCCCTCTTACCCCCTGCCAGCACCCCCGCCGGAATGCCGTTTCACGTGAAGCGCCGCAGCCTCAGAGCGGGGTGAAAGTGACCTTGAGCCCGTCCTTGGGCTGCGGGATCGGCCAGGCCTGCCACTCGGGATCGTAGCCCGCTTCGACCTCAATCCGGTAGCGCTGGAGCAGCTGCGCCATGAGGATCTTCACCTGCATGTAGGCGAAGTGGAGCCCCAGGCACATGTGCGCCCCCCGCCGAAGGGCACCCAGGCATATTTGTGCCGCGCCTTCACCTTGTCGGGCGTGAACCGCATCGGATCGAAGACAAAGGGTTTTTCCCAATATTCTTCAGAGTGATGCGTCCAGTAGATGTTGATCCCGACCATCGTGCCCGCGGGAATGCGGTAGCCGCCGTACTCGAATTCGCGCAGCGCCCGGCGCGGCATCGAAGGCACGGGCGGGATCATCCGGAGCGATTCCTTGAAGGCCATCTCGGTGAGGTCGAGCTTCGCCAGATCGTCATAATCGAGCGGCCGCGGATTGCCGTCGCCGTCCGGCCCGCCGGTCACCGCGAACACCTCCTCGCGCAATCTTTCCTGCCATTCCGGAGACTTGGCGAGATGGTAGATCAGCGAAGTCGCCGAGGACGTGATGGTGTCGTGCGCCGCCATCATCAGGAAGTTCATGTGGTCGACCACCTCGTCGACCGGAAGTAGGGAACCGTCCTCGCGGGTGGCAGTGGCGAACTGGCTGAACATGTCCTGCCCACCGCCTTCCTTGCGCCGCCGCAGGGTTTCTCGCGTAAAATAATCAACGAGATAAGCGCGCCCGTCGACGCCCTTCTTCATCTTCGTGAAGGGAAGCGGACGGCGCACCGG
Organism: Erythrobacter sp.; assembly: GCA_046076505.1. Lineage (GTDB taxonomy): Bacteria > Pseudomonadota > Alphaproteobacteria > Sphingomonadales > Sphingomonadaceae > Erythrobacter. The sequence goes on from JBJTSG010000045.1 coordinate 3,610, forward strand.
CGCGACCGAGGCCTGAACCATGTCGACAAAAGCCTCGTTGATCCTGTCGGCCTCGGGGCCCCAGGGCAGGCCGATGAAGCTGTCGGCAGCAAGGTCGAGGGTGAGCTTCTTGATCGCGGGGTAGAATGCCTTCGGCCCTGCCCAGGAAGAAACTTCCCTTGCGATTCCGCGGTTTAGTGCGCCCGAGTAGTGCCGCATCGGCTCGGGCTTGAAGGCGATCGAGAGCGCGCGGCGATCGATGCGATGGTGCTCGAAATCAAGCAGCATGAGCCCGCGCGGGAACAGCTGGTCGAGCACCGGGCCCCAGCCCTGTTCGGAGGAGAAGATCTTGTCCTTGTTGAACAAAAGCAGCTCATTGGCCTCCGCTCCGATCAGCGCGACCTGCCAGCCGCCGAAAGCGCGGTTCTTGTAGACCTTGCCGTGGCGCGCGATCATCCGGTCGGCGAAGGCGTGCGGATCGGCGAGCATGGTGAAGGTGTTTCCGACGATCGGCCATCCGGCATCCCCAGGGATATGCGCCAGATCGGCCTCGCCAAGGCGCAGCTCGCTCCAGTGTTGCGGAGCCTTGGCGGGGGCTAGCGAGGGGCTGGAGGGGGCTTCAGCGAGGGTGGCCATGGGGGGTCCTGATGCTCCGGCAAGGGTTCGGATTCGCAACTGACTCTGATGTAAACACACGCCCCGGTCAATCGCCGCGAAACCTCAAATCCAGCCGGCGAGTTCGCGCCGCAGCATGGCATCGATCATGGCGAGGCCGTCGTCCGAGGTGTTGAGGCATTCAAGCACGGCATAGTCCTCGCCGCCCGCCTCGAGGAACTCGTCGCGGCCCTCGAGCGCCAGCTCCTCGAGCGTCTCGACACAATCGGCGGCAAAGCCCGGGGCGGCGACGACCAGCCGCTTCGTGCCCTTGCCCCCTTCGGCGATCAGCGTCGCGTCGGTCGAGGGCTCGAGCCAGGCGGCAGGGCCGAAGCGCGACTGGAAGGTGGTCTCGAAGCGCACGCCGGCGAATTCGGGCCGCTGCTGCAAGGCATCGCGCAGCAGGCGCGCGGTCTTCATGCAGTGGCAGTAGTAAGGATCGCCCTTCTCGAGCGTTTGCTGCGGCATCCCGTGGAAGCTGAGCAACATCACCTCGGGAGTGAAGGTCAGCGCCCGCACCTGCCGCGTCAAGTCCTCGGCGAGCGCGGCGATGTAGGTCGGCTCGTCGTGGTAGGGCGGCACGAAACGCAGCGCCGGCTGCCAGCGCAGCCCGGCCATCACGCGGGCGACCTCGTCGAACACGGTCGCGGTCGTCGCCGCGCAGTATTGCGGATACATCGGCGCGACGAGGATGCGGTCGCAGCCCTCGGCCATCAGCGCGGTCAGGCGGCTCTCGATCGAGGGGTTGCCGTAGCGCATCGCGTAGTCGACGACCACGTGATCACCGAAGCGCCCGACCATCGCCTCGGCCTGGCGAGCGGTGATGTCGGCAAGCGGCGAGCCGCGCTCGGTCCAGATCTTGGTGTAGGCCTTGGAGCTCTTCTGCGGCCGGGTGTTGAGGATGATGCCGCGCAGGATCAGCTGCCACACGATCGGCGGGATCTCGACCACGCGCGTGTCGGAGAGGAACTGCTTGAGGTAGCGCTTGACCGATTCCGGGTCCGGACCGTCGGGCGTGCCGAGGTTGATCAGCAACACGCCGATGCGGCCGCTCTTGGCGGGAGGATGGTCGCCCGGAAGGCGCTGGGGCTGCCAGGTCATAGCCTGTCCAACGCGCGGGCCGCGCTTCGTATCCGCGCGGCGACCGAGGGTGCCCGCTGCTCTGGCAGATGTGTCGGGATCATATGCCGTCCGAAAGTAAGGGCAGTCGCCTCAGCCTCAACCCCGTAGCGGAAAACAGCGCGTTGGCAATCGCGGGCGGCGCGACCACCGCGCCGAGCTCGCCCGGATCGGCGGGCGCACCCTCGCTGGCGAGGAACTCGATGCGCATCTCCGGGCAGTCGGCGAGGCTCGGCAGGCCGAGCGCGGCGTCGCTGTCCGCTTCGGGAAGGCCGCCTCGCAGGCGCAGCGGATTGCCGAGCGCGATGCCGATGCCGAACACGAGACCGCCCTCGATCTGCTGGCGGGCAATGTCGTGGTTGACGATCCGGCCGATGTCGACAGCGGCGGTAAGGCGGATCACCCGCACCCCGCCCTCGCCCTGGCGCGCGGTCGCGACGCAGGCGATGCGCGCTGCATCCGGACCCTCGCCGAGCCGCGCGCAGGCGAGCCCCTGACCGCTGTTGTCGACCCCGCCGTCCCACTCCGCGAGGCTGGCCGCGCGCTGGAGGCAGGCGGCAAGCCGCACATCGCTGCCGAGCATCGACATGCGCCAGGACAGCGGTTCGCGCTTCAGCTTGGCGGCGATCTCGTCGATGAAGCTCTCGATCGCGAAGATCGTCGGGCCCCAGGCATTGCCGCGGACCCGCCCGACGGGGAGATTGATGTTGGCCGGCACGTGCTCCACCAACAGCGCCGGGATCTGGTAGGGCGGCACCGCCCCTTCGCAGGCGAGGGGATCGACTTCGCCCTCGGTCGCGCGGATCGCGGCGGCGGGCGTCAGGTTGTCGAACAGCCGCTTGCCGAACTGGCGCGCGGCGGGCGGGGTGGCGATGCGCACGCGCATGGCGTCGATCGCGCCGCCCTCACCGGTCGTCCCGGCCTTCGAGAGCTGCGCCCCGAGCAGCAGCCAGGCGGGCGCACGCGGCCGGGCGCGGATCAGCTCGTCGCGGCGCGGCCAGGTTAGCTGCACCGGGCGCTCCAGCTCGCGCGCGATCTGCGCGATCTCGATCGCGTGGTCATGTTCGAGCCGCGCGTCGAAGCTGCCGCCGGCGGGCATGGGGTAGAGCGCGACGTCCTCGGTCGCGATGTCGATCGCGCGGGCGGCGGCGATGCGCGCCTGCTCGGGCGCCTGCGTGGCGATCCACAGGTCGAGCCGCCCGTCCTCGAACCGAGCCGCCGCGGTCGCGCTCTCGACCGGCGCGGCGTAGGCGGGCTCGACCTCGTAGCGCCGCCCGATGTCGACCCGCTGCAGCGCCGTGCCGCCATAGCCGGTCTCGGCGATGGTGTGCGCCTCGCCCGCGGTCAGGAGCGAGTCCAGCGTGGCGGCGATATCGCTGCTGTTGACCGGCGCGGTGGTGGTCCAGCGCGGCTTCATCGCCTCGAGCGCGGCTTCCGCGCTCCACCAGGTGTCGGCGGCGACGGCGATCCAGCGCTTGTGCTGGACGATGCCGGCAAGGCCGCGGATGCCGGCGAGGCCCTTGCGGTCGAACCCGGCAAGCTCCGAGCCGTCGGCCGGCCCGTGGCGGATCGAGGCGAAGACCATGCCCGGCAGGCGGAAGTCGCCGGCGAAGCGGTAGGAGCCGTCGACCTTGGCAGGCAGGTCGATGCGCGGGTAGGCGGGGGCGGCGTCGAGGTCGGCCGGCAACGGCTTCTCGCGCGGCGGCTCGGGGCGGAGCGGCGGGGGGTCGGGCGGGGAAAGGTCGGCGGCGGCTTCAGCAAGCTCGCCGAAGCTTGCGCGGTTGGCGCCGTGGGTGACGAAGCCGTTTGCGACCTCGCACTCCTCCCAGGCGATGCCCCAGCGGTCGGCGGCGGCCTCGGCGAGCATCGCGCGCGCCGCTGCGGCAGCCTCGCGGCACGGCAGCTCGTAAGCGGCCAGCGCGGTGCCGTCGGCGGTGGCGTTGAAGCGCCGGCCCTGCGCAAAGCGGGTCGCGATCAGATCGTCGGTGGCTTTCGATACACCGGCGAAGGCGGGGTCCCACAGCGCCATCCACTTCTTCGCGAGCGGGACATTGGCATAGGCGCCCGACACTGGCGCAGGCTCGACTGCGACCTGCCGCCAGTCGGCGCCCAGTTCGTAAGCGACGATCTGCGGAAGCAGCGTGGTGATCCCCTGCCCCATCTCGAGCTGCGGCACAGCAACGGTGACGACACCGTCCTTGGCGATCTTGAGCCAGGCCCCGAACACGTATTCGTTGCCGGACGCTGTCAAGGGCGTGCGATAGCTGCGCGGCATCAGCCACCAGGCGACGACGAGGCCGCCGCCCGCCGCCGCGCCGGCCAGCAATCCGCGGCGCGTCACCTGCATCGTTCAGATGGTCCCCGTGTCGAGCCAGCGCGAGAGCCGCTGCGCGATCGCCATGAAGGGCACGGCCTCTTCGCCCTCGCCGGCGGCCGGGGGCTCCCCCTTGTCGCCCGCGATGCGGGTGGCGAGGGTCAGCGGCACCCGGCCGAGGAACGGGATCTCGAGCGCGGCGGCGAACTTCTCGACCCCGCCCGAGCCGAAGGGGTCGCTGATATGGCCGCATTCGGGGCAGCAATAGCCCGCCATGTTCTCGACGAGGCCGATGATCGGCACCTCGCCCTGCTCGAAGAGCTGCCCGGCGCGCGCGGCGTCGATGAGGGCGAGGTCCTGCGGGGTCGAGACCAGCACCGCGCCGTCGGGCTTGTGCGCCGAAAGCATCGAGAGCTGCACGTCGCCGGTGCCCGGCGGGAGGTCGACGAGGAGCAGGTCGGTCTCGCCCCAGTCGGCGTCGATCAGCTGGCCGAGCGCCTTGCCGGTCATCGGCCCGCGCCAGGCGAGCGCCTTGCCGGGGGCGACGATGTTCCCCATCGAGAGCACCTTCACGCCGTGCGGGCTGTCGATTGCGATCAGCTGCTTGCCGTCGGAGGTGGCGGCGGGCTTGATGCCTTCGGTCTTGAGCAGCTTGGGCTGCGAGGGGCCGTAGATGTCGCCGTCGATCACGCCGACCTTGCGCCCCATTCGCGCCAGCGCGACCGCGAGATTGGTGGTAAGCGTCGACTTGCCGACCCCGCCCTTGCCCGATCCGACCGCGATCAGCCCCCGCCGCCGCCGCTCGCCGGTCAGCGCGATGCGCACTTCTTCGATATCCGGGAGCGGTTGCAGCGCCGCGGTGATCGCTGCCTCGAGCTCGGTACGGTCTGCATCGGACAGGTCGCCCGCCTCGGCGACGATCACCGCGCGCCCGGCCACGATCCGGGCCGAACGCAGGCGGTGGTTGATCTCGGGCGTGAGGGCGGCGCGGATCAGCGCCTCTTCGGCGGCAGGCTGGCGCGACGGTTCGGGCTGGTTGTCCATTTCGGCACGCCTCTAACACCAAATTCACTCAGCGAACCCCTGTTTTTCGCTGGAATGCGTGCCTATAACCAGCGGATGCAGAGTATGGACGGCTGGAGAGAGCGTCTTGGCGCGGGCCTGAAAGGCCTTGCCATGGCAGGCAAGAACAACCCCTGGGGTGGCGGATCGAGCGGCGGCGACGGGCCTTCCGGCGAGGACGGCGTGGGCGGCGGCGGCGATGGCGGCGGTCCGCGCAACCCGTGGCTCCCCGGCGGGGAGCCCGGCAAGCGGCGTTCGGCGAGCATCGAGGACATCTTCAAGAACCGCGGCCCCGAAGGCCCGCGGCGTGCCGGCGGGGGCGGCGGGCCGACCTTCCGCCTGCCCGAGCGCCCCGACGGCAAGAGCTGGCTTCCGGTGATCCTCGGCGGCGTGGCCGTGCTGTGGGTCGCGGTGACGAGCGTGCACTTCATCCAGCCGGGCGAACAGGCGGTGGTGACCTGGTTCGGCGGCAAGTATTCGCACCAGCTCAACTCGGGCACCAACTTCACCGCGCCCTGGCCGATCCACATGGTGGAGAAGGAGAACGTGACCCAGGTGCGCCTCGAGGAGGTGCCGGGCACCAAGTCGGAGAAGCTGATCCTCACCGGCGACCAGAACCTCGTCGACCTCTCCTACCTGATCCGCTGGAACATCTCCGACCTCACGCTCTACAAGTACCAGCTCAACGATCCGCGCAACGCCCTTCTCGAGATCGGCGAATCCGCGATGCGCGCGGCCGTCGCACGGCAGAAGCTCGACAGCGTCTTCACCGGCGAGGGCCGCGCCGAGATCGAGCAGGACGTGCGCACCGCCATGCAGGCCCGCCTCGATGCCTATCGTTCGGGCATCCAGGTGCAGGGGATCGAGATCAACAAGGTCGACCCGCCGGGCCGGGTCGAGGAAGCGTTCAAGGACGTCTCCTCCGCCCAGCAGGACGGCGACGCCGCGATCAACCGCGCCCGTGCGGTCGCCCAGCAGGTGCTGGCCCGCGCGCAGGGTGACGCACGCGAATTCAACGACATCTACGAGGAATACAAGCTCGCGCCCGAGGTGACGCGCCGCCGCCTCTATTACGAGACCATGGAGCAGATCCTGTCCAAGACCGACAAGACCATCGTCGAATCCGGCAACGTGCAGTCCTACCTGCCGCTTCCCGAATTGAAGCGCCGCGCCCAGACGGCCCAGCCGCGTGCGGGGGAGTGAGGCGATGAACAGCGTTCTCCAGAACTATAAGGCCCTCGCCATCGCCGGCATCGTGCTGCTCGTGGTGCTGCTGTCCAGCGTCGTGATCGTCCCCGAGACCCATCAGGGCGTCGTCATCGCGGCGGGCAAGCCGGTGCGCGTGTTCAACAAGTTCCGCCCCGACGTGCCCTATGGCCAGACCGGGGCGGGGCTGCAGATGCGCGTGCCCTTCTACGAGGAAGTGCGGATGATCGACCGCCGCGTCCTCGATGTCGACATGGAGCGCACCCAAGTGCTCTCGAACGACCAGCAGCGCCTGCAGGTCGACGCCTATGCCCGCTACCGCATCATCGATCCCGTAAAGCTCGTCGAGCGCGCCGGGACCGAGACGCAGTTCGAATCCCAGCTCCTGCCGATCCTCACCTCGGTGCTGCGTCAGGAACTGGGACGGCGGCCCTTCACCTCGCTGATCAACGCCGAGCGCGGCACGGTGATGCAGAACATCACCAAGACCTTGGACCAGCAGGCGCGGATCTACGGCGTGCAGGTGCTCGACGTGCGCATCAAGGCGGCAGACCTCCCCGAAGGCCGCCCGCTCGACGCGGCTTTCACCCGGATGGAGACCGACCGTCAGGAGGAAGCTGCGCGCATCCGTGCCGCCGGCCAGCGCGACGCGCAGATCATCCAGGCCGAGGCCAGTGCGCAGGCCGCCAAGATCTACGCCGATGCTTACGGGAAGGACCCCAAGTTCTACGACTTCTACCGCGCCATGCAGAGCTACCGTCAGACGTTCCTCGCCGGCGAGGGGCAGAGCAGCATGGTGCTCTCGGACGACAGCGAGTATTTCCGCCAGTTCAAGGGGGATCGCTGATCGACCAAGAGCCGATCGCGGACGCCGAACGCGCAGGTCCGTTCAATCGGCGTTCAGCGGCCGGAGACGCATTTGGGGCCGCCGGCGGGGCAAGCCGGCGGACTCGCGAAGCGATTGCGGAACGGCGCGGAGCTCTCGTGCATTTCCGGGCAGGATAAGGACCAAGAGGACGTGAACAAAGTGCGCTATGTATACGGATTGACGAGCGCGCTGCTGGTGGGCGGCGCAGCCATGTCGCTGATCACCGGCTCGCCGCTGGGCGCGCAGGTGGCGCAGAACGACGATGCGGTAATGAACCGCGTCGTGCCCGTCGCGGGCGCGCCGGCGAGCTTCGCCGACCTCACCGCGCAGCTCGCCCCGGCAGTGGTCAACATCTCGACCCGCCAGCGGATCGAGGTGCAGAACAACCCCTTCGCGGGCACGCCCTTCGCGGACCTGTTCAACAACCGCCAGGGCCGCGGCGCCACGCCGCAGACCCAGGAGGCGCAGTCGCTGGGTTCGGGCTTCATCATCTCGGCCGACGGGATCGTTGTCACCAACAATCACGTGATCAACCCGCCCGACACCCGCGCCAAGCTCGAGGCGATCACCGTCACCCTGCCCGACGGCAACGAATACGAGGCCGATCTCGTCGGCTCCGACGCCGCCTCGGACCTCGCGGTGCTCAAGATCCGCGCCAACAAGACCTTCCCGTTCGTCAAGTTCGGGGATTCGAGTTCGGCTCGGGTCGGCGACTGGGTGGTGGCGATCGGCAACCCCTTCGGCCTCGGCGGCACGGTCACCAGCGGGACCATCTCGGCGGTGTACCGCAACACCGGCCAGGGCGGCGCATATGACCGCTACATCCAGACCGATGCGAGCATCAACCGCGGCAACTCGGGCGGCCCGCTGTTCGACATGCGCGGCAACGTGATCGGCATCAACAACGCGATCTTCTCGCCCTCGGGCGGGAGCGTAGGCATCGGCTTCGCGATCCCCGCGGAGATCGCCGCGCCGATCGTCGAGAAGCTGCGCAGCGGTCAGGAAATCCAGCGCGGCTACCTTGGCGTCGGCCTCGCGCCGATCGACGAGGACTTCGCCGCCTCGCTCGGCCTGCCGAAGCGCCGCGGCGAGCTCGTGCAGCGGGTCGAGGACAACAGCCCCGCCGCCGCTGCCGGCCTCCGTCCCGGCGACATCATCACCAAGGTCAATGGCAAGGACGTGACCGCCGAGCAGACCGTGTCCTACACCGTGGGCAATCTCCAGCCGGGCGCCAAGGTGCCCCTCGAGGTGCTGCGCGACGGACAGCGGATCACCCTCACCGTCACTCTCGGCAAGCGTCCCTCGGAGACCGAACTGCGCCAGCAGGCGCAGACCTTCGATCCCGAGGCGAACGAGCCGATGGCGCCCGGCACCTCGGACAGCACCATCGAGCAGAAGCTCGGGCTGCAGGTCATGCCGATGAGCGCGGCGATCGCGCGTTCTCTCGGCGTGCCGGCTGACACCAAGGCGGTGGTCGTCGCGGCGGTCGACCCGAACTCCGACGCGGGCCGCAAGGGCCTGCAGCGGGGCGACCTGATCGTTTCGGCGAACTACCAGGCGACCCCGACGGTCGAGGCGCTGCTGGCCCAGATCAAGGCAGCGACCGACGCCAAGCGCGAGGCGCTGCTGCTGCGCGTCCAGCGCCGCAACAACCCGCCGGTGTTCATCGCGCTCAGGCTGCGCTGAGCCGAGCGGCATACGAAAAGAACGGGGCGCCGGGAGATGATCCCGGCGCCCCTTTTCTTGTGCGGGCGGACGCGGCGAGCTTGCTGCTACTGCTCGGGGAGCTTGACC
>JBJTSG010000046.1:0-5014 GCA_046076505.1 Erythrobacter sp.
GAATTCGTGCTCGCCGACATTCCCGGCCTGATCGAGGGTGCGGCGGACGGCGTGGGCATCGGCGACCGTTTCCTCGGCCATATCGAGCGCTGCCGGGTGCTGATCCACCTGATCGACATCACCGGCACCGAGGATGCCGACCCCGCCGAGGCGATGCGCATCGTCGAGGAGGAGCTTGCCGCCTATGGTGCGGGGCTGGACGAAAAGCCGCGCCTCGTGGTGCTCAACAAGCTCGACCTCGCCGACAGCGAACTGGTCGAGGGCTTTCGCGCGGAACTGCTGGCGGCGGGCGCGGATCAGGTCTTCGCCGTCTCGGGTGCGACCGGACAAGGCATCCCCGAGCTGATGGACGCGGTGCTCGCCTACCTGCCCGACCGCACCGCCACCGAGACCAAGGCGGTGCAGATCGAGGACGACGGCGACATACCCACTTGGTCCCCGCTCTGACGCAGCGATGCTGACGAGGCTCGCCGACATCCCCGCCGCGCGGCGGATCGTGGTCAAGATCGGGAGCGCGCTGCTGGTCGGCGGTGGGGAGCCCCGCGAGGCCTGGCTCAGCCGCATGGCCGAGGATCTGGCGGCGCTCCGGCAAGGGGGTGCGCAGGTGATTGTGGTCAGCTCGGGCGCAATCGCGCTGGGCGCCGCCCGGCTGGCGCTGCCAAAAGGCGGCCGAGGGAGCCTCGCCGATGCGCAGGCCGCCGCCGCCGTCGGTCAGATCGCGCTCGCCGATCTCTGGAGCCGCGCCCTGGGCGCCGAGGGGATCACAGCAGCGCAGATGCTGCTCACCCTTGGCGACCTCGAGGACCGGCGCCGCTATCTCAACGCCTCCGCGACGCTCGACCGGCTGCTTGAGGCGGGAACGATCCCGGTCATCAACGAGAATGATTCCGTTGCCACCGAGGAAATCCGTTTCGGCGACAACGACCGCCTCGCCGCGCGGGTGGCGCAGGCGGCCAATGCCGATCTTGTGCTGCTGCTTTCCGACGTCGATGGCCTCTACGACCGCGACCCCCGGCACGAGGGCGCGGCGCTGATCCCGGTCGTCGAGGCCGTAACCCCGGAGGTGATGGCAATGGCGAGCGCCGCCTCGTCCTCGGGCCTCGGTTCGGGCGGGATGGTCTCGAAGCTTCAGGCGGCGCAGATCGCCACCCGCGCCGGGATCGCGCTCGCGATCCTCAACGGCACGCACGCGGCACCGATCGCCCGCGCTCTGGCCGCCGGGACCGGAACGCTGTTCCTGCCCGTCAGCGCGGCCTCGGCGCGCAAGGCGTGGCTTGGCGGCCGCCTCGCGCCGGCGGGCGAGCTGCGCGTCGACAAGGGCTGCGCCGAGGCCTTGCGGAGCGGGGCGAGCCTGCTGGCGGCGGGCGTTGTCGGCGTCGCGGGCAGCTTCCGGCGCGGCGATCTCGTCAGCGTGCTCTCGATGCGAGGCGAGCGGCTGGCACAGGGGCTTGCCGAATACGACGCTGCCGAGATCCAGCTGATCGCCGGCAAGCGCGCCGAGGATCAGGCCGAGCGATTGGGCTACGCCCCGCGCTCCTGCGTGATCCACCGTGACCACATGGTGGTGCTGTGAGCATACTCGCCATCACCGGGGCGACCGGCTTCGTCGGCAGCGCGGTCATTGACGAGGCGCTCGCGCAGGGTCACACTGTCCGCGCGCTCGCCCGCCGCGAGCAGCCGCCGCGCGAGGGCGTGACGTGGGTGCGCGGCGATCTTTCGGACGAGGCGGCGCTCGCCGCGATGGTCGAGGGCGCCGACGCCGTCATCCACGTCGCGGGCCTCACCAACACGCCCGACCCTGACGCCTTCGAGATTGCCAACGTCGCCGGCACGGCAAACGTGCTCGCCGCCATGACGTCAGCGGGCTACAAGCGGCTGGTGCTCGTCTCTTCGCTCGCCGCGCGCGAGCCGAAGCTTTCGGCCTACGGCGCGTCCAAGGCGAAGGCCGAGGCGCTGGTCGAGGCGAGCGGGCTCGACTGGACCACGGTGCGCCCGCCCGGAGTCTATGGTCCGCGCGACGTCGACTACCTCGAGATGTTCCGCACCGCGAAATGGGGCTTCGTGCCACTCCCGCCGGGCGGGGCGAGCTCAATCATCCATGTGGACGATCTGGCTGCGCTGCTCGTGGCGCTGGCCGAGAACAATGCCGCGCCGACCCGCAAGCAGGTTTACGAGCCCGACGACGGGCGCGAGGGCGGGTGGAGCCACAAGGAACTCGCCGCAGCGATCGGCCGAGCGGTCGGGCGCAGCCGCGTCTTCGCCCCGCACTTGCCGCATTTCGTGCTGGAGCTGGCTGCGGCCGGAGACCGTCTCGCGCGGGGCGACGGCGCCAAGCTCACCCCCGACCGGGTCGGCTACATGTGCCACCCCAACTGGGTGTCGCGCTTCGACCGCAAGCCGCCGCCGGGCCTGTGGCAACCGCGGATCGCGGGTGAAGAGGGGCTGAAGGCGACCGCCGAATGGTACTCTCGCGAGGGGTGGCTGTAGGCTCTGAGGTTCGTCATTGCGAGCCGCAGGCGAAGCAATCCATCGACCAACGCCGACGATTGCCGCGACCGCAATCCATGGATTGCCCCGTCGCTACGCTCCTCGCAATAACGAGGTGGAGCTAAAGGAACGGCTCCTCGCCCGGCTTGTGGATGCCGCATTCGGTCTTGTCCCAGCCCTTCCAGCGGCCCGAGCGCGGGTCTTCGCCGGGCAGGACCTGCGAGGTGCAGGGCGAGCAGCCGATCGAGGGGTAGCCCTGCGCGATCAGCGGGTGGCGGGGGAGGTCGTGCTGGATGAAGTGGCCCTCGATCTGGCCCGGGTCCCAATCGATGAGAGGATTGATCGTGAGCCGCCCCCGCGCGTCGCTGGTGTCCAGTTCGAAGCGGGGCAGGTTGGCGCGGGTTCGGGCCTGGAACGCCTTTCTGCCGGTGAAGCTCGCGTTGACGTTCGCCAGCGCCTTTTCGAGCGGCTTTACCTTGCGGATCTCGCAGCAACCATCGGGGTCGTAGGACCACCTGAGTCCGTTCGCATCGCGCGCGGCCAGGTCTTCGGGGTCGGGTGTGAGCACCACGAGGTTGAGCCCGAGGCGTTCGGTCAGGAGGTCGCGGTAGGCGAGGGTTTCGGCAAAGTGCTTTCCGGTGTCGAGGAACAGCACCGGCACGGAAGGGTCGATGCTGGCGACGAGGTGGAGCAGCACCGCGCTCTCCGCCCCGAAGCTTGAGACCACCGCGAGGTCGCCCGCGAGGCCGTCGCGGATCACCGCCTCGAGCATCTCCTGCGTGCTGCTGCCCCGGAACAGGTTGTTGAGCCGCACCGCGTCATGCTCGGTGAAGTGCGGGGCGAGGTCGAGCCGATCGCGCACGCGGGCATCGGCGATGATCTTGAGTTCAGGCTTCATGGCGCTTGTCCGCAACTGTAGCCCGGCGGTCCGCCGCACGCTGGTAGACGTTTTCCCAGGTCGCGAAGGCGCGTGCTGCGTCCTTCTCGTCGAGGCGCTTGTCGGGGGCGAAGCTGTCGAAGCCGCAGCGGCGCATGTGCGAGAGCTGGTCGATCAGCACCTGACCGACGGCGCGCAATTCGCCGGTGTAGCCCGCCTCGCGCAGGATCCGCGCCGATGAATATCCGCGCCCGTCACCGAAGGCGGGGAAGTTGATCTCGACCAGCGAAAGCCTGTCGAGAAAAGGCAGCAGCACCCGCGCATCGTCACCCGGCTCGATGCGCACGGCGGCGGCGTTGGTCTGGTCGCAGCAGGAATCGACAGTGACCGCCGCATGATCGACCGGCTCGTCATCGCGGAAGCGGAACTGCACCTCGTCGGGCGAAGTGCCGAGGTTGGAGGTCATGACTCCTCTCCGGCTTGCGGGAGGGGCAGGGGGTGGGCCAATCTCAGACGGCGAGCGTTGAAGCCCACCCCGCTGCGACTAGGCCACTGCGCGGCCAAGTCTCGCTGCCCCTCCCGCCCGCGGGAGGGGTGGAACAGGTTACCCATAAAGCGCCTCCTTGAACGGCTCCATGCCGATGCGGCGGTAGGTATCGAGGAAGCGTTCGCCATCGCTGCGCTGCGCGAGGTAGACGTCGGTCACCTTCTCGACTGCGGCGATCACGCCGTCCTCGTCGAAGCCTGGTCCGGTGATCTTGGCGAGGGCAACGTCCTCCGCCTCCGAGCCGCCGAGCGAGAGCTGGTAGTTCTCGGTCCCCTTCTTGTCGACGCCGAGGATGCCGATGTGGCCCGCGTGGTGGTGCCCGCAGGCGTTGATGCAGCCAGAGATCTTGAGCTTCAGCTCGCCCACCACTTCGGTGCGGCCGGTTTCGGCGAAGCGCTCCGAAATGCGCTGGGCGAGCGGGATCGAGCGGGCGTTGGCGAGCGAGCAGTAATCGAGGCCCGGGCAGGCGATGATGTCCTCGATCGTGTCCATGTTGGGGCTGCCAAGCCCGGCTGCGTCGAGCGCTGTCCACACCGCCGGAAGGTCGCGGATAGCGACATGGGGCAGCAGCAGGTTCTGGGTGTGCATCACCCTGAGCTCGTCGAAGGAATACTGTTTCGCGAGCCGAGCGACCACCCGCATCTGTTCGGCAGTGGCATCGCCGGGGATTCCGCCCGCGGGCTTCAGGCTGATGACAGCCGAGACGTAGGCGTCGTGCTTGTGGCGGTGAGTGTTGCGGTCGACCCACAGGGCAAAATCGGGGTCCGAACGGTCGAGGGTCTTGGGGCCATCGACGAGGGCGGGCGGAGCGAAATGCTCGGCAATCCGCGCCAGCTCCTCGCCCGGCGGCTCGACGCCCACGCTCAAGAGGTGCGCGAATTCCTCCTCGACCTGGCGGGTGTACTCCGCCGCGCCAAGCTCGTGGACGAGGATCTTGATCCGCGCCTTGTACTTGTTGTCGCGCCGCCCGTAGCGGTTGTAGACCCGAAGGCAGGCCTCGGCATAGGTAATGAGCTGGTCGACGGGGACGAAGTCGCGGATGAGCGGCGCGATCATCGGGGTGCGGCCCATGCCGCCGCCGGCGTAGACCTCGGCGCCGACTT
>JBJTSG010000047.1:0-5135 GCA_046076505.1 Erythrobacter sp.
AATGGCACGCGAACCAGGCCGTATCCGGCGCCGTGACAAGAAGAACATCACCAGCGGCGTTGCGCACATCAACGCCAGCTTCAACAACACCATGATCACCATCACCGACGCGCAGGGCAATGCGATCAGCTGGTCCAGCGCCGGCATGATGGGCTTCAAGGGCAGCCGCAAGTCGACCCCCTATGCCGCGCAGGTTGCCGCCGACGATGCCGGCAAGAAGGCTGCCGAGCACGGCGTGCGCACCCTCGAAGTCGAGGTCAAGGGCCCCGGCTCGGGCCGCGAAAGCGCGCTGCGGGGTCTTGCAGCCGTCGGCTTCAACATTACCTCGATCCGCGACGTCACCCCGATCCCGCACAACGGGGTCCGTCCCTCCAAGCGTCGCCGCGTCTGATCCGCCGGGATGGCGGAGGCGCGCGCCGTCTCCGCCACCCGAACGGGTCCGATGCCGCACCGCTCCCGCGCATCCGGCCCGCCCAAGTTTGAACCGCCCGAAACGGCGAATTAGGGGAAATCCATGTCCGGCAACACCAAGAACTGGCAGGAACTCAAGAAACCCAACTCCCTCGAAATCAAGGATGGCGGCGATCGTCAGCGCAAGGCGACCTTCGTGGCCGAACCGCTCGAGCGCGGCTTCGGCCTGACGCTCGGCAACGCGCTGCGCCGGGTGCTGCTCTCCAGCCTCCAGGGCGCCGCGATCACCTCGATCAAGATCGAGAACGTGCTGCACGAGTTCTCGAGCCTCGCGGGCGTGCGTGAAGACGTCACCGACATCGTCCTCAACGTCAAGCAGATCGCGCTCAAGATGGAAGGCGAAGGCCCCAAGCGGCTGCAGCTTTCGGCCACCGGCCCGGGCGAAGTCCGCGCCGGCGACATCGCCGTGACCGGTGATATCGAGGTGATGAACAAGGATCTCGTGATCTGTCATCTCGACGAAGGCGCGACGCTCAACATGGAACTGACCGCCGACACCGGCAAGGGCTACAGCCCGGCCGTCGCCAACCGTCCGGCCGACGCGCCGATCGGGCTGATCCCGGTCGACTCGCTATACTCGCCAGTTCGCCAGGTGAGCTACAAGGTCGAGAACGCCCGCGTCGGGCAGGAGCTCGATTACGACAAACTCTCGCTGACCGTCGAGACCGATGGCACCGTCACGCCGGAAGACGCTGTGGCCTACGCCGCGCGCATCCTTCAGGACCAGCTGACGCTGTTCGTCCACTTCGAGGACGGCATCCCGCAGCCGGTCGGCCAGATGATCGGCCACGCGGTGCAGCCGGAAGAGAGCGACGCGAACCAGCTCAACCGCTACCTCCTCAAGAAGGTGGACGAGCTGGAACTCTCGGTGCGTTCGGCCAACTGCCTCAAGAACGACAACATCATCTACATCGGCGACCTGGTCCAGAAGACCGAAGCCGAGATGCTGCGCACGCCGAACTTCGGCCGCAAGTCCTTGAACGAGATCAAGGAAGTGCTCTCGAGCATGGGCCTGCGTCTGGGCATGGACATCCCGGGCTGGCCGCCCGAGAACATCGAGGAAATGGCCAAGAAGCTCGAGCAGGAGCTGCTTGGCTAAGCCAAGCAGCAGCCGCCTGAGGCAACCGCAGGTTGCCGACGCACGGCGGCATGCCGGCCAGCGAGCGAAGCTCGTCTGACGACACGGGATTTACTCCCGTGTCGGCCTTGCCGAAGAGATGGGAAGGTCGAACCCTTTTCGACCAGCACTGGGCTACCTGACACGGGCCCTTTTCGAACGGAGTAAGAAGAATGCGTCATGGTATTTCGGGCCGTAAGCTGGGCCGTCGCACGGGTCACCGCAACGCCCTGTTCCGCAACATGGCCGCCG
The DNA here is from genome assembly GCA_046076505.1 of Erythrobacter sp. GTDB lineage: Bacteria > Pseudomonadota > Alphaproteobacteria > Sphingomonadales > Sphingomonadaceae > Erythrobacter. The sequence goes on from JBJTSG010000047.1 coordinate 1,841, forward strand.
CGCTGATCAAGCACGAGCAGATCACCACCACGCTGCCCAAGGCGAAGGAGCTGCGCCCCTATGTCGAGAAGCTGATCACGCTGGCGAAGCGTGGCGGCCTCTCCAACCGGCGGCTCGCCATGAGCCGTCTCGGTGACGAAGCGCAGCTCAAGAAGCTCTTCGAGGTGCTCGCTGAACGCTATGCGGATCGCGACGGCGGCTACACCCGCGTACTGCGCGCCGGCGTGCGTGCGGGCGACGCGGTGCAGATGGCGATCATCGAACTCGTCGACCGCGACGAAGCGGCCAAGGGCCAGGATTCGGGCCCGGTGCAGACCGAGGACGAATACGAAGACGCGTAAGCCGCGCTTTGACAGAATTGGGAAGGGCCGGGGCGGGGACGCGTCCCGGCCCTTTCCTTTTGGCTTGGTCCCGATAGTCTGCGGCGCCATGAACCGAAGTGTTGTCGCAGCGATCACGCTGCTTTTCGCCGCCGTTCCTGCCGCCGCTCAGCTGCAGGACGAGACCCTTGAGGCCCGCTACGCACCCGCGCTTGCCGCCGGGTACAAGGCCCTCATGCTCTGCGGGGCGATCGCCAATGCCGAGGCGAATGGCGCAACGCGCACGCCCGAGAGCGTCGCCCGCTGGGAGCTCACCGGCATCCAGGCGCCGATGTCGGACCATGTTGCCGATCTTCCCGCGCGGATTGTCCGCAGCCCGTCCGGCCAGGTGACGCATGTCGCCGTCGATTGGGCCACCGACCTGCCGCCGCGCCTCGCGGCTTACAAGGGCGCGCAGAAGGGCTGTTCGGTGCTTCCGATCGGAACGCCGGAGACCGCGCTGGAGCGGACACAAGCGATGTCCACGCCGCATCCCGCCAGAGCACCTCGCGCTGCTCCCAAGCCGGCGCAAGGGAGGGCCGGACGCGACCTCGCCCTGGCTGCGCAGAAGGCGATGGACGGATCAGCCTACGGGGCCGGCGCGCGGACGAGCGCGGTCCTGATCCGCAAGGGAGGAGCCACGCTGCTTGAAAGCTACGCGCCCGATTTCGGACCGGACACCCCGCAGCGCACCTTCTCGGTGGCCAAGAGCATCACGGCGACACTCGTGGGTGCCGCCGTGCTGCGAGGCGAGGCCGACGTGAACGCCTCGGCCGGCCTGGGGCTTTCGGACGCCGATCCGCGCCGCGCTATCGTCATCGATCACCTGCTGCGCATGTGCTCGGGCCGCTACACCGACACGCCGGGGAACCGCTCCGACCCGATCTACTACGGCGGCGCGAGCGTCGAGGAAGCCGCGCTCGATTGGCCGCTGGTCGCGCCCCCGGGTAGCACCTTCCGTTACGCCAACAACGACACGCTCGCCGCGGTCGCCGCGATCAAGCCGACCTTCGACCGGCATCCGCCTGCCGAGCTTTTCGCCATGCTCGACATGAGCGGGACCGTCGCCGAGACCGACTGGCAGGGCAACTACGTCCTCTCCTCGCAGGTGTGGTCGACCGCCGGCGACCTCGCGACGTTCGGCGAGCTCTACCTCAACGACGGCAGGCTCCCCTCGGGAGAGCGCATCCTTCCCGAAGGTTGGGCCAGTTACGTGTCCACCCCGAGCGGCCCGCAACCGGCGAGCGGCTTCGGCTACGGTGCCGGGTTCTGGCTGCTGAACAAGGAGGAGGGGGTGCCACCCGACACCTTCGCGGCGGTCGGGGCGCGCGGGCAATATGTCGTGATTGTGCCCTCGCGTCAGGTCGTGATCGTGCGGCGGGGGGAGGACCCGGTGGGCACCCGCTTCGACATCACCGGCTTTACCCGCGACGTGCTGAAGGCTCTGAAGCCGGAGTAAGTTGATGAAACACCTCTAGGCACCTCTTGCCCGCGTCTTCAACTTGCGACGAGCCGTTCATCTTGTGGGCCTTAGAAATTAACAACAGCTGTCATCCCGATTCAGCGAGGCCTCACGCCGAATCGCGCAGAACGCGTTGGACACCGCAGCACTCACGCCCGCGGGTTGAAGACGAGGAATGCATCGATGACGACCAGGAGCACATCGGCCCGGCTGGTTCTCGGCGCCGTCACGGCGACGGCACTGACCGCCGCTGCCATCACCCCGGCGGCCGCGCAGAGCCGCTACGATCGTTACGACCGCGGCGGGATCAGCGCGGGCGAGATCATCGCTGGCGCCGTCGTGATCGGCGGCATCGCGGCGCTCGCCGGAGCTTTCGACAATGACCGCCACCGCGACTGGCGCTTTGACAATCGCTACTACGATTACCGCGGCGACCGCTTCGGCTATGGCTTCTCGCCGCGCGCCGCGGTCGATCGCTGCGTCCGCCTCGCGGAAAACCAGGCCCGACGCGGCGGCTATCGCTATGCCGACGTGATCGACGTGACTGACATCGACCGGACCCGTGAGGGTTACCGCGTGCGTGGCCGGATCGATGTCGCCGGCGGTTGGGATCGGCGCGGCAATGATCGCGGCCGCTTCTCCTGCCGGATCGACGGCCGCGGCGGGGCCAGCATCAACTTCGACGGGGTGCGCGGCCTGCGTTGGTGACGCACCCCTGAAAGCCCTTCGCGCGCCGCCTTGCCCTTTCGCGGTGCGCGTTCCTGCCGCCCCGTGCTTTCTCCACCGAAGCACGGGGCGGTCTTGTATTCGGCGCCCGCGTGGTTCAGCCGGGCGCAAGCTCGCCTCGTCTAGACGTGGGCCCGACCCCGGGGCGCTTGGTGGAACGGCCCGGCCGCAACAGGAGAGAGCCATGGCTCAGATCATTCGCAATGCCGTCCTCGCCGCGGGTCTTGCCGCGACCACCGCGCTCAGCATGCCCGCTTCCGCCGCCACGCCGACCCCGGCGCCCTTCGCCGCGAGCCGCTTCGAGCCCGCCGATGCCATTGCCGCGCATTGGCGCTGCCGCTGGAACTGCGGCTGGGGCGGGCGCTGGGACCGCCGCTGGGACCGGGGCTGGCGGCGCAACAGGGTGGACGCGGGCGACGTGATCCTCGGCGCGGTGCTGATCGGCGGCATCGCTGCAATTGCCAGCTCCGCCAACCGCCGCGAGCGTGACCGCGACGTGATCGTCTATGACCGCGATCCCTATCGCCGCGACGCCGACTGGGTGCGCCGCGACGACCGCCGTGCGCGCCCGATCGGCGCCGCGCCCGCAGGCGTGACCTCCGGCCTCGACAATGCCGCGGCCATCTGCGCGGACGAGATCGGCCGCACCGCCCGCGTCGAGGCGGTCGAGAATGTCCGGCGTGACGCCTCGGGCTGGGAGGTCACGGGCGCGCTCGCGCAAGGGCAGGGCTTCCGCTGCCGCATCGGC
>JBJTSG010000048.1:0-4130 GCA_046076505.1 Erythrobacter sp.
CCGAGCACGCCGCCGCCGCCCGACTGCGAGCGCGACACGGAATCGGGCATGAAGTAGTTGGCGATGCCGAGCCGCTGTTCCTCGGTGGTCACGTTGAGGAGCCACAGCAGCAGGAAGAAGGCCATCATCGCGGTCACGAAATCGGCATAGGCGACCTTCCACGCGCCGCCGTGGTGGCCGCCTTCGACGATCGTCACCCTCTTGACGATGATCGGGGCAATCTTGGCGTCCGCTTCCGCCACGTCAGCGGCCCCGCATCATGTCGAGGAGGTCGGTCAGCTTCGGACGATGCGCAGGCGCGAGCCCCGACCGCGCCGCCTCGAGCACCAGCGGCTGCGGGTAGCCGTGAAGCGAAGCGATGATGACCTGCTTGATCGAATGGAAGATCTGCTGGTCATGCGTGTTGATCTGCTTCAGCCGCGCGCCGAGCGGGGAGGCGAGGCCGTAGGCGAGCAGCACGCCGAGGAAGGTGCCGACCAGCGCGGAGCCAATCATCTTGCCGAGGATTTCGGGCGGCTCGTTGATCGCGCCCATGGTCTTGATAATGCCCAGCACCGCCGCGACGATCCCCAGCGCCGGCAGCGCGTCGGCGAGCGACTGGATCATGTGCGCAGGCTCGTCCATCTCGTGGAGCTGGGTCTTGATCGCGCTGTCGATCACGTCCTCGACCGCATGGGTGTCGAGCGTGCCCGAGGAGACCACCATCAGCGTCAGCGGATCACAGATCATGCCGGTGATGACGGGGTCGGACTGAAGCTTGGGATATTCCGAGAAGAGCGTCGACGAGGCGGGCTCGGTGACATGGCTTTCGAGCGCCACCGCGCCTTCCGAGCGGAGCAGCTTCATCAGCTTGCTGGTCAGCGCGATCGCGTCGATGTGATCGGCGTCGGTGTACCTCGGGCCCTTGAACACGCGGCCGAACCCGCCGCCGAGCAGCTTGATCTCGTGCATCGAGTTGCCAATCAGCGTCGCCCCGACGGCCGCGCCGCCGATCATCATGAATTCGAGCGGGAGCGCGGCCATCACCGGGCCCAGCGCACCTCCCGCGAGCAGGAAGCCGCCGAACACCATGACGAGCAGCACGACTATGCCGATGACAGCAAACACGGATCAGGACTCCTCAGCGCAGGGCGTCGAACAGGGTCAGCGAACTGACGCGGGCGAAGGCGGCCTGGGTCGCCTCCAATGCGGTGAGCGATTGCTGGAGCTTGGCGATCGCGTCGGCCACGTCGGTGTCGCCGACCCGCGAGCGGCGCGTGGCGAGCGCGATGCCGCGCTCGGCCTGCTGGACCTGAACCTGCTCGACCCAGGCCATGCGCGTGCCGAGGATGGTCTGCGCCTTGGCGACGCTGTCGAGCGCGGCGTCGAGGCCCGAGAGCGCGGCCGAGGCGGCGGCGGGGCGGTCGGCGGTGGCGCTCTGCATCGCGGCGGCGAGGTCCCCGATCACCGCGAAGGCGCTGGTCGGGTTGCCATTGAGGTTGAACTCGAAGATCGCGTTGCCCGGAATGCCGCGCTCGATCGCCGCGCCCGGGGCGATGGGAATCGCGCCGCTCTCCGGCGTGCCAGCATAGGTGACGTTGCCCGCCGTATCGCGGGTGAAGGCGGTCCCGGAGGATTGTCCCGCGAAGAGCGGCTCGCCCGTCAGGGCCGAGGCGTTGGCGCGGCTGAACAGCTGGAGGCCGAGCTGCTCCATCTCGAAGCCGATCGCCTGCCAGCCGCGGTCGCTGGTCGGGGTGTTGGCCGCCTGCAGCGCCAGTTCGCGGGCGCGCTGGAGAAGGGTGGTGACGTTGGCGAGCTCGTTGGCGGCCGAGCCCAAATCCTGGACGAGGCGCGAGGCGTTGTCGTCCTCGATCTTCGCCAGCGCCTCGCGGCGGGCAACGCTGCGCAGCTGCGCCGCCGCAGCGGGATCCTGCGAGCCGCGATCGATGCGCCGGCCGGTGGCGATCTGGCTGCGGGTGCGCTCGATGCCGGCGCGCAGGTCCGCCATCTGCGCCAGCGAGCGGTTGAAGAAGGACCCGGCGGAATTGGTGATGGAGCTCATCGCGAAAGGGCCTCCCTTACTTGAGGTTGAGGATCGTATCGAACAGCTGGGTGGCGACCTGGATCACCCTGCTGTTGGCGTCGAAGGCCTGCTTCAGTCGCACGAGGTTGGCAGCCTCGTCGTCGAGATTGACGCCGGTCTCGCGCAGCAGCTCGGCCTCGGCGCTGGCGGCGACGACCGAGAGGCCCTCGCTGCGGGTCTCGAGCGCCGAGACGCGGCTCGAGAGGCCGAGCATCAGGTTGTCGGCGCGGGTGACGGGGCCGTTCTGGGCGCCGAACACGGCGATGAACTGGGCGAGGTTGCCGGTGTCGCGGCTCCCAGCGGGCGCGCCTCCGGGGGCCGTGGCGAGGCCAGCCGGCGAGCCCATGATCGCCGCGATGTCGCCGGCACCGGTCCCGGACATGAGCGGCTGTCCGGCAGTGCCGTCGGGCGCGACCCCGGCGGCTTGCGCGGTGTTGGCGATGTCGACCACGGAGAGTGCAATGGTGTCGAGGTCGACCTGCAGGCCGGCCATCCCGACGAGCGCGGCGGCGCGGCCCGCCATCGCCCCGCCCGCGGGCGCAAATGCGGTTCCGCCGACGGTGAAGGTGGCGGTGCCGTCGGCCGCGTAGCTGACGGACAGGCTCTGCGCGACCGGGCCGGCCACGAGCGAGACGGGCGGCGTGCCCTTGAGCACCACATCGGCCATGCCGTCGGGCTGGAAGGTTGGCTCGATCCCGAAGTCCTCGGACATCTGGCGCAGCACCTTGTCGCGCGCGTCGAGCAACGCCGCCCGCCCCGCGGTGCCGACCCGCGCGCCGCCGAGGTCGGCGTTGATCTTGGCGAGCTCCTGGGCGCGTTCGTTGACCGTGAGCGCTTTGGCGCTCATCTCGGCCTGGACGAGGATCCGCGCGTTGGCGAGCGTCCCTTTGGCGATGCGGAAATTCCCCGCCATCTTGCGCGCGCCTTCGAGGACCGAGAGGCGCAGCGCGGATTCGAGCGGGTTGTTCTGGAGCCGGGTCAGCGCCGCCTCGAACTCGACGAGGCCGGAGTAGAGCCCCGACGTCTCGATTGCGCTTTCCGCCTCCTTCATGGCGAAGAACTCGGCCTCGGCGGCGGACTTGGCGGAGGCACTGTCGCGCGCCTGGCGCTGCACCAGCGTGCTCTCGGCCCGCTCGATCAGGCCGGGGCGAACCCCGCCGAGGCTGTCTTGCGCATTGTTGCCGATCGAGCCGGTCATCACCAGCTCGCCCTGGCCAAGCGTGCGGCGGGAATAGTTCGGGTTCTCGGCATTGGCGATGTTCTGCGCCGACAGCTCCATGCTGCGGCGGGACGCGGTGAGGCCCGAACGGCCGATGGTGAAGATCGCGGTGGGCATGGTGAACTCCCCGTTCAGCCCTTGGTATCGGGCAGGTATTGCGCAAGCTGCGCTTCGATGCTCCGGGCAAACCCGAAGCCTCCGGACTGGGCGGCGATGTCGGCGATGGCCTCGTCGCGCATCGCCTCGAACTGCTCGCGCCCGCCGCCGGTGAGTGGCGTCTCCTCCGTAAGGCGGGCGGCGCGGGCGGTAGCGAGCAGCTTGCGCACCATGATCGCCTCGAAGCCCTCGGCTGCCTTGCGAAGTTCCGATTGCAGCGCGGCACGCTCAGGGTTGAGGGAGGGCATGGAACGTGCCGCGCTGCGGGGCGCGACCGGGAGGAAAGGGGACACCGGCCCGGTCACAGAACCACCATTTCAGCTTGCAGGCTACCGGCCTGCTTGAGGCTTTCGAGGATCACCACCAGATCGGCAGCACCGACCCCGAGGAGGTTGAGGGCATCGACGATCTCGTTCAGCGAGGCGGCGCCCGGCATGTAGGCGACGCGGTCCGAGCGCTCCTCGATGCTGATGTTCGAGGATTCCTCCTGCGCGGTCTGTCCGCCCGAGAAGGGCGCGGGCTGGACGATCACCGGGTTCTCGTCGATGCGGATGACAAGCTTGCCGTGGCTCACCGCGGCGGGCTTCAGGCGCACCGCGTCGTTGATCACCACGGTCCCCGTCCGGCTGTTGACGATCACCCTGGCGGCGACGGGCGCAGGGGTGACGGCGAGCATCTCGATCTCGGCCATCA
>JBJTSG010000049.1:0-5006 GCA_046076505.1 Erythrobacter sp.
TGAGCCCGTCCTCGAGGTGGTAGTCGGCAAGCAGCAGCGCGAGGCCGCCGCATGCCGCCGCGCGCACGGCGGGGTGGTCGGGATGGACCGCGGTGACCGTGGCATAGCCCCAGTTCTCCAGCAGTGCGCGCATCCCCGACAGGATCGTCTCGTCGTTGTCGATGACGAGCACCGTGCCGGTCGTCGCAGCCTGGCGAACGCGGCCGGCTGCGGGCTGGCTCCCAGCGAGCGGCGCGGGCTCGGCGGCGTCGAGGGTGATCGCGAAGGTCGCCCCCTCGCCCGGCGCCGATTGCAGCGCGACCTTGTGGCCGAGTTTCAGGCAGCTGCGCCGCACGATCGCAAGGCCGAGGCCGTGGCCGGGGATCTTGCGCGTGGTGTCGAGCCGCCGGAACTCGTCGAACACCAGCGCCTGCTCGTGCGCGGCGATGCCCGGGCCGGTGTCGCTCACCGCGACGGCCACCTGCTGACCGCTGCGCCGCGCCGACACGGCGACGTGCCCGGCGGCCGTATAGCGGATCGCGTTGGAGACGAGGTTCTGGAGCACCCGGCGCAGCATCTGGACGTCGCTCATGACGAACAGGCCCGTCTCCGGCACCTCGAAGGCGAGCCCCCGCTTCCTCGCGACGGGCGCGAACTCGATGCGCAGCGCCTGAAGCATCCGGTCGAGGTCGATGGCGCGGATCTCGGGCTGGATCGCGCCCGCATCGAGGCGTGAAATCTCGAACAGGCTCTCGAGCAGGTCCTCGACCGAATCCAGCGCCGTCGAGGTCTGGCTGACGAGCCCGCGGGTGCTGTCAGCGAGCCGCTTCTCGCTCAGCGCCGAGACGAACAGCCGCGCGGCGTTGAGGGGTTGCAACAGGTCATGGCTGGCGGCGGCGAGGAAGCGGGTTTTCGAAAGGTTCGCACGCTCGGCTTCGTCCTTCGCCTCGGCAAGCTGGCTGTTGACCTCGATCAGTTCCGCGGTGCGCTGCTTGACGGCCTTCTCGAGCGTCTCGGCGACCTCGGTCATCGACTGCTGGAAGCGGATGCGATCGGTCACGTCGTCGAAGGCGAAGGCCATGCCCCCGGTCGCGAGCGTCACAGAGCGGATCACGAAGTTGCGGCTGCCCAGCTTGCATTCGGTGCTGATCCGCGGCCCCCGGCCCTCGCGCCATTCGACCGCCTGGGGCCGGTCGAGCAGGCACGGCCCGGTGCAATGCGCGACGAAGGCGGCGTGGGTGCCGATCTGCGCGCGGATATCGCCGTTGAGGCGCAGCATCGTCGCGAATTCGTCGTTCCACGCCTGGAGCTGCTGGTTGGGCCCGAACAGGCACGCGCCTTCCGAGAGTGTGTCGAGCGTGGATTGCAGCGCGAGGTTGCGCTCGGCGAGCTCCATCGCGCGCTGGCGGGCGTCCTCGGCCTTGACGCTGGTGATGTCGGTGTAGATGCCGACCGTCCCGCCCTCGCTGGTGCGCAGCTCGTTGATCTGGAGCCAGCGCCCATCCGCGAGGAGCTGCACGTGCACCCCGGCGTCGCGGTGGCGGGCGAGGCGTTCCTGCTTCCAGCGCTCGGGCGCGACCAGCGAGCCGACCGTGCTGCCATGCCCGGCGAGGAGGTCGACGAGCTCGGCGAAGGTCGGGCGCTGGTTCACCACCTCGCGGAACTCGGGCCAGATTGCGAGGAAGGCGTCGTTGCACATTACCAGCCGGTCCTCGACATCGAACAGCGCGAAGCCGTCACCGAGAGATTCGATCGCGTCGCGCAGCCGCGCGCGGGCGGCGTCGGCGTCAAGGTGCGCGGCCTCGATCTGGGCGTTGATCGAAGCGAGCTTGACCATCGCCTGTTCGAGCTCGCCGGTGCGATCACGGACCATCGCCTCCAAGGTGATCGCGTTCTCGAACATCGAGAAGGCGCCCGCATGAAGATCGCTCGCGCGCTCCACCCGGTCCATCAGCGCCGCGTTGATCGCCTCGAGCCGGCGCACCTTCTCGGTGAGACGCGCGATCTCCTCGGCCTGGCCGTTCGCCTCCGCGGGATCGCGGACGCTCGCCATCAGCGGCCGATCACCAGGCAGCTCAGGGTCTGGTTCAGATGTGCCGCACGGAACTGCTCGCCATAGGTATTGAAGCCGACCACGCGGTTCGTCGCATAGATTTGCGAGACCTGCGGGCCCAGCTGGCGGTGCTCGGCATCGATGCGGTTGAGCACGCAGTCGAAGCCGAGGATGTGGTCGATCTCGCCGATCTCCTCGCGCAGCCTGGCGAAGAAGGCCTCGGTGCGGGCGATCCGGTCGACCGGCTCGCCGATAGTGAGCACGATGCCCCGGTCGACCGCGCCATAGAAGGTGAGGCTACCATCCGGGTTTGCGGACTGGATCGCACGCACATGGTAGGTGCCGCCGGCGCGGACCATCGGCGGGTGCGCGGCGAAGAAGGCGGTGTCGAGCTCGGCGCCCGGCGCTCCGGCAAGGCGGCGATACTCGTCGGCCGCGGGGGCGGCGTTGATCTCGTGCACGATGCGGTGCTCGGTGTCGGCCTCCGTCACCACCATGCGCGCCGTGCCCGGCTCGTAGAAGCATTCGGAAAAGACGTGCATCGGCCGCGCGCTGGTCAGCATCACGATCGTCGCCGTGCCGCTGCGGAATTCGCCGTCGCACAGAACGCCGGTCTCGCTGAACATCAGCGCGTCGCCCGACGAGCCGCCGATCAGCGGGATGTCGCCCAAGGCCTCGTGAACGGTCATGGTCAGGAGCTCCTCGCGGTGCGATAGCCCGTCGACGAGGAACAGCGCGACCTGGCTCGCAGCTTCGCCGAGGATGCGCGATTCCTGCCGAGCGTTGGCTGCGAGATGGCGCACCTGGCGCTGGGCATCGGCACGGTCGAAGCCGCCCAAGTCGGTGAAGTGCAACACCCGGAAGGTGAAGCTGTCTGCCGGGAAGCCCATGAACTGGAGGCTGTCGGCATCGTAGCCGCGCCCGGTGATCTCGCCCGCGCTGGTGCAGCCGACGAGCGGGACGTGGCCGAGCTTCTCGCGCAGCGCCGCGGCAAGCTCGGCGCGCGGGTAGCCGCTCGAACAGAAGACGATGCCGCCAGCAAGCGCCTGGCCCCGGATCGCGGCGGCGATCTCGGCGACGGCCTGTCTCGGGCATGCGGCATGCGAGCTTGCAACGACAAGACCGCCGGCCGCCGAAGGGCGCGGTGCGTGCAATGGCCTCTCCCGATTCCAAGAGGGCCTGGCCCTCTTCCCCCGTGTATCATGTTGGAGATCGGGCTGAGCGGCAAGCATTTTTCAGCCCCCGTGCGGCGGGTCGCCCGCCGTCTTGAGCAGCGCTGCCTCGGCGTCGGTGAAGACCCGGCTGCGGGTGACGAAGCGCACACCCTCGGGCGCCTCGAGGCTCATCCCCGCACCGCGCCCCGGCACCACGTCGATGATCACCTGGGTGTGCCGCCAGTATTCGAACTGCCGCGCCCCGATCCACACCGGAGTGTCGCCGGCGATGTGGCCGAGCAGCACGTCCTGCATACCGGTGCGGAACTCGCCGCGCACGAAGCACATCGGCGCCGAACCGTCGCAGCAGCCGCCGGACTGGTGGAACATCAGCGGGCCGTGGGTGGCGGCGAGCCGCGCGATCCACCCCTCGGCCTCGGGCGTCGCGAGAATGCGCGGCGGGGTCTTGTCGCTCATGCCTGTCTCTCCTCCCCTGCGGGGCCGACAAAGCGGGGCGGAGGACCCTTCGTCGGGTCATCCGCCCCGTGGGACACCGGAACCGGCTCGAGGAGAGAGGAGAGCGTGGAGACGGTTCCGGCAGATTGGGGTCAGAAGAAGCCCAAGGCCTTGGGGCTGTAGCTGACGAGCAGGTTCTTGGTCTGCTGGTAGTGCTCGAGCATCATCCGGTGGTTCTCGCGCCCGATCCCCGACTGCTTGTAACCGCCGAAAGCCGCGTGCGCCGGGTAGGCGTGGTAGCAATTGGTCCACACCCGGCCCGCCTCGATCGCGCGGCCGAAGCGGTAGCAGGTGTTCGCGTCGCGGCTCCACACCCCGGCGCCGAGCCCGTAGAGCGTGTCGTTGGCGATGCTGAGCGCCTCCGCCTCGTCCTTGAAGGTGGTCACCGACAGGACCGGGCCGAAGATCTCCTCCTGGAAGATGCGCATGCCGTTGTGCCCTTCGAGCACGGTCGGCTGGACATAGTAGCCCTCGGCCAACTCGCCCTCCTGGACGTGGCGGTGGCCGCCGGTCAGCACCTTCGCGCCCTCGCCCCTTCCGATCTCGATGTAGCTCAGGATTTTCTCGAGCTGGTCGTTCGAGGCCTGTGCGCCGATCATCGTCGCGGGATCGAGGGGGTTGCCCATCTTGATCGCGTTCACGCGGGCCAACGCCTTTTCCATGAAGCGGTCATAGATCGATTCGTGGATCAGCGCGCGGCTCGGGCAGGTGCAGACCTCGCCCTGATTGAGCGCGAACATCGCGAAGCCCTCGAGCGCCTTGTCGAAGTAATCGTCATCCTCGCGCATCACGTCGGCAAAGAAGATGTTGGGGCTCTTCCCGCCCAGTTCGAGCGTGCAGGGGATGAGGTTCTCGCTCGCATACTGCATGATGAGGCGGCCGGTCGTCGTCTCGCCGGTGAAGGCGATCTTGGCGATCCGCTTGTTCGTCGCGAGCGGCTTGCCTGCCTCGATGCCGAAGCCGTTGACGACATTCACCACGCCCTCGGGCAGCAGGTCGCCGATCACCTCCATCAGCACCATGATGCTCATCGGGGTCTGTTCGGCGGGCTTCAGCACCACGCAGTTGCCGGCAGCCAGCGCCGGGGCGAGCTTCCACACCGCCATCAGGAGCGGGAAGTTCCAGGGGATGATCTGGCCGACCACGCCCAGCGGTTCGTGGAAGTGGTAGGCGATGGTGTCGTGATCGATCTCCGAAATCCCGCCTTCCTGCGCGCGCAGGCACCCGGCGAAGTAGCGGAAGTGATCGACCGCCAGCGGCAGGTCCGCGGCCATCGTCTCGCGGATCGGCTTGCCGTTGTCGAT
>JBJTSG010000050.1:0-11968 GCA_046076505.1 Erythrobacter sp.
ACCCGATGAACCGCATCGGCGAGCCCGAGGAAGTCGCCCGCGCGGTGGTCTTCCTCGCCAGCGATGATGCGAGCTTCACCACCGGCTGCGACCTTACTGTCGATGGCGGCGGGAGCATCAGGAGCTAGGACGATGGCCGAACAACCCGCCACTCGCATCGACGCGCATTTCATCGCGGCAGGCAAGTATCACGACATAGACTATCCGCGGCTCGAGATCCTCAAGCTCCTCGCCGAGCACCCGCACATCCGCACCACGGTCGCCTGCGACTATTCGGGGCTGGAGCGGCTCGACCAGTGCCGCTTCCTCATCACCTACACCTGCGACCTCATGCCCACCGAGGAGCAGGCCGCGCAATTGAAGGCGTGGCTGGAGAAGGGCGGCAAGTGGATGGCGCTCCACGGCACCAACTCGATCCTCGTGTTCACCGCCGAGGGCCTCGTCGACGCGCCCGAGACGCGGCCCGACGTGATGGAGATGCTCGGCACGCAGTTCAAGGCGCACCCGCCGATCGGCAAGTTCCCGGTCGAGGTCGTCAACAGGGACCACGAGCTCACCCGCGGCATCGCGGACTTCGAGGTGGTGGACGAGCTTTACCTCTCCAAGACCACCGCGCCGATCGACACGCTGATGCAGACCACCTTCGAAGGCGAAGCGACCGGTTTCGTCGACGCGCAGTGGGGCAAGACCACCGTGCCTATCGTTTATACGAGGGACATCGGCGCAGGGCGGATCGTATACAATGCACTGGGGCATTGCCGCGGGCACTACGACCTTCCCGGCATGGCGGATTTCTACCCGCACAAGGAAATGTGCGCGTGGAACTACGACGTCTACTACGACCTGCTGCGGCGCACGATCGGCTGGGCCATGCGGGACGGGGAATGAAGCCGGGGCGGACGGAAGGCCGTACCTCACGGGATCGAAACTGGGACTGACACGCAATGGACATGGACTTCTCCCCCGAGGACCTCGCCTTCCGCGAGGAGGTGCGCGCCTTCCTCAGGGACAACCTCCCCGAACGGCTGCGCGACGGCGCGCGCCGCACGCCGGGCGTGTTCGTCGAGCCCGACATCGGCATGGAGTGGCACCGCATCCTTTACCGCCAGGGCTGGGTCGCCCCGCACTGGCCCAAGGAGGACGGCGGCACCGGCTGGACCCCGACCCAGAAGTTCATCTTCGAGAAGGAGTGCGCCCTCGCTGGCGCCCCCGCGCTCGCGATCCTCGGCCTGCGGCTCGTTGGCCCGGTGATCTGCGCCTTCGGCACACCCGAACAGAAGGCCCGCTTCCTGCCCGGCATCCTTTCCGGCGACGACTACTGGTGCCAGGGCTATTCGGAACCGGGCTCGGGGTCGGACCTCGCCAGCCTCAAGACCACCGCGCGCCGCGACGGCGACGAATACGTCATCAACGGCTCCAAGATCTGGACCACCCACGCGCACCATGCCGACTGGATCTTCGCGCTGGTGCGCACCGATGCGACGGTCAAGAAGCAGCAAGGCATCAGCTTCCTGCTCGTGCCGATGGACCAGCCGGGCATTGAAGTGACGCCGATCCACTCGATGTCGGGCGATCACGAGGTCAACGCGGTGTTCTTCACCGACGCACGCACCCCGGTCCACAACCGCATCGGCGAGGAGGGCCAGGGCTGGACCATCGCCAAGTTCCTGCTCGAGAACGAGCGCGGCGGATCGTGCTATGCCCCGCGCCTGCTGCAGTCGCTCGACCGGCTCGAACAGCTCGCGCAAACCCAGCCCTCGGGGGTCAACGGCGCGATCGCCCACGACGCGCGCTTCCGCGACCGCCTCGCCCGCGTCCGGCTCGAGGCCGAGGCGCTGGAGGTGACCGAACTCAGGATCCTCGCCGAACTCGCCAAGGGCCGCGCGCCGGGTCCGCAGACCTCGCTGGTCAAGCTGCTCGGCTCGAACATTGGCCAGAAGGTCGACACGCTGCGACTGGAACTGCTCGGACCGGACGCGCTGCAGCTGCCGCTCGAGCGCCCGCTTTATGGCAACGAGGCGCCCGAACCGGTGGGGAGCGAATACGCCCAGACGGCGATGGGCAAGTATCTCAACAACCGCGCGGCGACGATCTTCGGCGGCTCGGACGAGGTGCAGAAGAACATCATCGCCAAGACCGTGCTGGGGCTTTGACTTACTAACCGTCATTGCGAGCCGCGAAGCGGCGCGGCAATCCAGAGCGACCCGCGAGACGCTCTGGATTGCCGCGCTTCGCTCGCAATGATGACCAAAGAGAGGACGCAAGATATGGACGTATCGAAGCTGATGTTCCGCGAAGGCCTGATGGCAGGCGAGCGCATCCTGGTGACCGGCGGCGGCACCGGTCTCGGGCGCGAGATGGCCGAGGCCTTCCTGAAGCTCGGCGCGACCGTCTACATCTGCGGCCGCCGCCAAGGGAAGCTCGACGAGACGGCCGAGGAACTGACGCGGCTCCACGGCGGCAAGATCGTGGGCATGGCCTGCGACATCCGTGATGCGGACGCGATCCATGCGATGGTCGATGCGATCTGGGCCGATGGCGGGGCGCTGACCGGCGTGGTCAACAACGCCGCCGGCAACTTCATCAGCCGCACCGAGGATCTTTCCGTCAACGGCTTCAACGCCATCGCCGATATCGTGATGCGCGGCACCTTCTACGTCACCCTCGACATCGGCAAGCGGCTGATCGCGGAAAAGAAGAAAGCGAGCTTCCTGTCGATCCTCACCACCTGGGTGTGGTCTGGCAGCGCCTTCGTGGTGCCGAGCGCGATGAGCAAGACCGCGATCAACGCCATGACCCAGAGCCTCGCGACCGAATGGGGCCGCTATGGCCTCAGGTTCAACGCGATCGCCCCCGGTCTCTTCCCGACCAAGGGCATGAGTGCGCGGCTGCACCCCGGCGGGGCAGGCGGCAATTCGGGCAACAGCCTCAACCCGATGGGCCGCGCGGGCGAGATGCATGAACTCGCCAATCTCGCGGTGTTCCTGATGGGGCCGGGGGCGGAGTACGTGAACGGCCAGACCATCGCGATCGACGGCGCGGGCTTCCAGGCCAATGGCGGGACGTTCTACCCGATGCTGAGCGCGCTCGGCGATGCCGAGTGGGAGCAGATGCGCGCCATGATCAAGGGCACCAACGAGAAGGACAAGGCGGAAAGAACCGTCGGGTAAGGGCTCAGGTCACCGCAGCGCGGCGGTTGAACTCCTCGCGCTGCCACTCGCCGCTTTCGAGCACCACGGCGAGGTGGCGGGCGGCGGCGGCCATGTCGGCGAAGGTGAGGTAGGCGGGCGCAAAGCCTAGCCGCAGCACGTCGGGCGCGCGGAAGTCCCCGATCACGCCCCTTGCAATGAGCGCCTGGCAGATCGCGTAGGCTTCCGGGTGACGGAACGAGAGCTGGCTGCCCCGCTCGTCGCTGCGGGCCGGGCTGACCAGCTCCAGCGCCACCCCGTGATGACGCAGGCAGGCGAGGAAGAACTGCGAGAGCGCCTGCGACTTCTCGTAAAGCCGGCCGACGCCGATCTCGGCGATGAGGTCGACCCCGATCTCGAGCGCCGCGAGCCCGAGGATCGGCGGGGTGCCGCACTGCATCCGCTCGATTCCCGGTGCCCCCGCATAGTCGTCGGAGAAGGCGAAGGGCGCGGCGTGGCCGAACCAGCCGGTCAGCGGTTGCCTGAGGTCAGCGTGATGCCGCTCGGCGACGAAAGCGAAGGCCGGGGCGCCCGGGCCGCCGCACAAATACTTGTATCCGCAGCCGACCGCGAAGTCGGCGTTCGCGGCATTGAGGTCGACCGGCAATGCCCCGGTCGAGTGCGACAGGTCCCACAGCACCAGCGCCCCCGCCTCGTGCGCCGCCCGGGTGAGCGACGCCATGTCGTGCATCGCGCCGGTCTTGTAATGGACATGAGTGAGCAGCAGCAGTGCGACGTCCTCGTCGAGCGCCTCGGCGAGCCGCCCCCGCTCGGCCAGTCGCCGCTCCGCCAGCCCCTGCACCTCGAGCCCGGCGATCATGTAGAGGTCGGTCGGAAAGTTGCCCGGTTCGGACAGCACCACCTTGCGGCCTGGACGCATCGCAAGAGCCGCCGCGATCAGCTTGAAGAGGTTCACGCTGGTCGAATCGCAGGCAATCACCTCGTGGCGACCGGCACCGATCAGGGGCGCGATCTTGGCACCGACCCGGGCCGGCGCCTCGAACCAGCCGGCCTCGTTCCAGGAACGGATCAGACCCCCTCCCCACTCCCCCTGAAGCACCCTCGACACCCCCTCAAGGGTCCTTCTAGGCAAGGCTCCGAGCGAGTTACCGTCGAGGTAGATGACGTTTTCGGGCAAGTTGAAGCATTCCCGATACCCCGCCAGCGGGTCTGCGGCATCGAACTCGGCGGCGCGCTGTTCGGGAGTCATATCGCAGTCCGGACGCTGAGCAGTTCAGGAAAGAATGCCTGCTTCAGGACCCCCTCGAGATAGGGCACGCCGGCCGTCCCTCCGGTGCCGCGCTTGAAGCCGATGATGCGCTCGACGGTCTTCAAGTGACCGAAGCGCCAACGTTGGAAATGGTACTCGAGATCGACGAGCTTCTCGGCGAGTTCATACAGGTCCCAGTGGTTCTGTGGGTCGCGGTAGATCGCCGCCCAGGCTGCCTCGACGCTCGCGTCGGCGGTGTAGCGAGAGCCCGGATCGCGCTCCAGCACGGCAGGATCGATCGCGAAACCCCGACGTGCCAGCAGGCGGATCGCCGCGTCGTAGAGGCTCGCCCGGTCCGCTTCCGCTTCGAGCCGTCCGGCCCAGTCGGCGTTGGACTTGTGTAGGCGAACGTGTTTCGCGTCGCGCCCGCCGAGCATGAATTCCATCATCCGGTACTGCGCGGACTGGAACCCGCTCGAAGGCCCAAGGTGCGGGCGGATCGCCGAATAGTCGTGCGGGGTCATGGTCGAGAGCACGTCCCAGCTCTGGATGAGCTGCTGCTGCGCTCGCGCGACCCGCGCCAACATCTTGAAAGCCGGACGCAATTCGTCCGCCTCGATGCACGCGCGCGCGGCGGTCAGCTCGTGGAGGCACAGCTTGAGCCACAACTCGCTCGCCTGGTGGACGATGATGAACAGCAGCTCGTCATGCGCACCCGAGACGGGGTGCTGCGCCTCGAGAATCCGCCCGAGATCGAGGTAGCTGGCATAGGTGACATCAGCGCTCATGGGAAACGCCCCTAGCGCGGGCGGGCGCCCGAGGAAACTACCCCTCGATCACGCGGGTCTGCGGGTGGTGCTTGTCGAGGTGCCGCTGGAGGATCTTCAGGTTCTTGGAGTTGGAGCGGAACATCAGGTCCGCCGCATCACCCACCACCGGGATCGCACCCAGGGCGGTGTCGAACACCACGTTGGCGCCCATCCGCGCCAGCTTCCACTTCGACAGCCCGAGGTTCCTCGCCTCCCACACGATCCACGCCCCCATTGCTGCGGTCAGAACATCGCCGAGCACCGGAACGAGGCCCAGCACCGCGTCGAGTCCCACGGGCATATTGATGCCGGGGATTGTGAGACTGCGCTCGAGCAGCTTCTCCATCGCGGTGACGCGCGCGCGGACTGATGCAGGATCGCTGCCGGTCGGGAGGGCGAAAGTCATCGGGCGGGTGTAGGGTGTATCCATGCCCATCATGTGGTGGGCTGCGAGAGCGGGAACAAGGGGTGCACGCCCCACGCGTTGGGGAGGTAGTTGCGGATCGAGCCGCGAACCAGCGACCAGCGCACGGGCGCACCCAGCGGGATATAGATATCGCTCTCGACGAGCGCGGCATGGGCCTCGACGAGCAGCCGGTCCCGCGCCGCCGGGTCACGCTCGGTCAGCGACTGGCGGACGAGTTCGTCGGCGCGCGGCGCGCACAGGCCTTGGCCCAGGCCGCAGTTGAACTGGTTCAGATACCAGTGCGGAGAGGCATAGCGCGCGAGCGTGTCGCGTAGCTCGAGATCGGCCGCCTCGCCCGGTCCGGCGCGGCGCACCCCGACGCCGATAGCGCCCCAGTCCTCAGTCAGCCGACTGAGCAGGAGCTCGCTGCCCGGCCCGCGCGGCAAGGCGATCCGCAGAACCGCCTCGCGCCCCGGTCCGGCCCAGCCGCGGATCCGTGCGGCTGCAACCTCGCGGCGCGCTGCCAGCGAGGCGCCGTTCCAGCGGTCGGCGGGATAGGGCGGCGCGGGCCAGATCTCGGATGGGACGATCCAGCTGCTCTCACGCCAACCGCTGATGCCGAACGCCTGGATCAGCGCCCCGCGATCGATGGCCATCGACAACGCCTCCCGCCGCGCCGGATCGGCGAGCAGGCCGCTGTCGCGCCGCACGACAAGGCCGAGCAGGCCGATGGCAGGATCGACCTGGACGGCGCCGCGCGACAGCGGCCCGGCCTCGGCCAAGGGGAAGTCGACGATGCTGCCGCCGAGCACGAGATCGACGTCTCCGCGCTTGAAGGCCGCCACCGCCTCCCCGGTCGCGAGGACCCGGACCGCAACCGGGCGCGCGAGCGCCTCCCAGTCCTGGCGAGCCGGCAGACCGCGGGAGTCCGGTGGCAAGGCCGTGAGCAGGGCGTTGGCGCTGTCCGCGCCCTTGCCGCGCGCCAGCGTCATCGGGCCGGTGCCACGGCCGCCCTTGACGATCCCCAGCTCTGGCTGGGCGAGCAGGCACAGAAAATCGGGCATGGGCGCATC
Source organism: Erythrobacter sp. (assembly GCA_046076505.1). Classification (GTDB taxonomy): domain Bacteria; phylum Pseudomonadota; class Alphaproteobacteria; order Sphingomonadales; family Sphingomonadaceae; genus Erythrobacter. The sequence goes on from JBJTSG010000050.1 coordinate 6,687, forward strand.
GAGCCGCACCTCGACCACCCGGCCGGTCATCGCGCGGATGTCGCGCACCACGGCAAGATCAAGCCCCAGCGACGTGCCGCGCAGGCTCGCAATCGCGCTGCGCAGCTGCTGGCGGACCTCGGCGGCGGTGATGGCCTCCTTGCTGCCGGGCCAGTCGCTGTCGCGCAGGCGGAAGATGTAGCTAAGGCCGTCATCGGTGACGATCCAGCGTTCGGCGATCGCCGGCACGACCTGCCCGGCCTGGTCGAGCGAGACAAGGCCCTCGCGGGTGGCGGAGCGGATCTGCTGGGCCTGCGGCGGGAGGCGCACGCCCTGCTGGAAGAGGCTGTCGGGCTTGCCGATGACCGCGACCATCACGGGCCCGCTGCCGTGCGAGCGTCCGCAGGACGTCAGCACCGGCAGGGCAAGAAGCAGGGTCAGCCAGAATCGCATCGACCTCCAGCCCTAGCAGGTCGCACGTCGGCGGTCAGCGTGCAGCGGAGTTCGAGGGCCGTCAGCGTCGTGGACGAACGGTCAGATCTTGCGCAGCATGCTCGGACGCGGCGGCGGCGGCGCACGGTGGGCCCAGGACCGCGCGACGAGACCACTAGCCTGTTCTTCGCCGGCCTGAAGCGGGCGGCGCGCCTTCTGCGAATCGATTTCCTCGTCGAAGGCCACTCCGAAGCGGTTGTCCTGCACCCAGGCGACGGTTCCGTTAACGGCGCCGATGTTGCGCAGCTCAATGACGACGCGGTTGCCGCGCTGCACCCGCAGCTGGCCCTCGCCCATCATGCCGCCGTCGGAAAGGTTGCGCACACGGGCGCGATGGACTTCGGAGCTCTGCTCGACACGGATGTCAGCCAGCAGAAACAGGCTGTCGCGCGCGACGCTGCGTGTTTCAACCCCTGTCATCTGCCGATCGCCTCCTTTGCGAAGTCATTCATCGGTTATTGCCCCGACATGCTGGCGCGAACGCCTGCATAGCACAGAGTGTTGCCAAAGCACAGTAAACGGGCGGTAAAGCAAAGGACCCAATCTGAGCATCGCGTGCAAGCTGTCCCCGAACGGGACAGCTTGCTCCGCAAGGCGCGGCTCAGTCGTCCCGCGAGACCTTTTCGCGACGCTCGTGGGCCTCCTGGGCTTCGACGGTCATGGTCGCGACCGGGCGGGCGATCAGGCGGCGAAGGCCGATTGGGTCGCCGGTCACCTCGCAATAGCCGTACTCGCCCGAGTCGATGCGGCGCAGCGCGGCGTCGATCTTGGCAACGAGCTTGCGCTGGCGGTCGCGGGTGCGCAGTTCGATGCCCCAATCGGTCTCGCTCGAAGCGCGGTCGGTGAGGTCAGCCTCGCGGATCGGGCCGTCCTGGAGCGACTGCAGCGTCTGCCCGGCGGCGGAATGGATCGAGCGCTTCCATTCGAGCAGCAGCATCCGGAAATAGGCCTGCTGGCGATCGTTCATGTATTCCTCGTCCTCGCTCGGCACGTAGTCCGGGGCGAGGAGGCGCTTGGCTTTCTCGAGGATATCAATGTCTTCAGACGCGAAGGTTGGCATCAAGCTCTCTCATCCCATGAGCCGCTGGGAAGACCGTCGCGTCCTGACGCCTTGAATTTTTTCATTGGCTCACTTGGTCCCAGCAAGCTGAAGCAATGCGCCGCCTATAGGCACTGCCCCGGGGGCGCACAAGCGGGTTTGGCGCGGCGGCGGGGGGCAAACCACAGGGCAATTCGCGTTAACCAATTTTTGACCATAATTGCCGCACTTCTCCTCACACGGAAGGCTGCCGGGGGGCGGCCTGGTGACTGAGGGGACTGACAATGACCATCATCGGGATAGCCGCCACGAGCGCCGATGTTTCGCGTGAAACACGCTTCGAGGGCGTGCTTGGCGCATGGCTCGCCGAGGCTGGCCGCGGTGTCGCGGGGGCTTGCTACGACCTTGGAGTGGCCTTCTCCACCGGCAGCAACGGTGCACCCTGCGATCTCGTCGAAGCCCACAAGTGGTTCAACCTCGCCGCCGCACGCGGCCACGAGGAAGCCGCCCATTGCCGGGCGGATATTTCCGAGGAAATGACCGCGCGCGAAATCGCCGAAGCCCAACGCCGCGCGCGCCAGTGGCTCGCCGAGGGCCGGTTGCGGGCCGCCTGAGCCTCAGCCTTTCCTGAACGGGGTGCGGCCGCCGAGATAGAGCTGGTCGCTTGCCACGCCGGCGCGCTCGCGCTCGAGGAAATCGGCCACCGCCGAGCGGAAACCCGGGTCCGCGATCCAGTGCGCCGACCAGGTTTGCACGGGTTCATAGCCGCGGGCGAGCTTGTGCCCGCCCTGCGCCCCGGCCTCGACCCTGGCGAGACCCCGCTCGATGGCGATGTCGATCGCCTGATAGTAGCACAGCTCGAAGTGCAGGAAGCGCACCTCGCGGGTGCAGCCCCAATACCTGCCGTAGAGCGCGTCCCTGCCGACGAAATTGAGCGCCCCGGCGATCGGCTCGTCCCCGGCGTAGGCGAGGATCAGCACGATCCGCTCCCCCATCCGTTCCCCCAGCAGGCTGAAGGCCTCGCGGGTGAGGTAGGGGCTCCCCCACTTCCTTGCGCCGGTGTCCTGGTAGAAGATCCAGAAGGCATCCCAGTGCGCCTCGCGGATCTCCGTGCCGGTGAGATGCCGGACCGTCAGCCCTTGGGTCGCCGCCGCACGTTCCTTCCGCAGGTCCTTGCGCTTGCGCGACGAGAGCGCGCCGAGGAAATCCTCGAAGCACGCATAGTCGCGGTTGAACCAGTGGAATTGGATGTCGGCTCGCGGCATCCAGCCGCCCGCCTCGAACAGCGGGAGCTGCTCAGGCGAGATGAAGGTCGCGTGGGCGGAGGACAGCTTGTTCTGGACGCAGACCGCCTCGGCACCCTTCAGGAGGTGCGGGGCGAGGCTTGGGTCGGAGAGCAGCAGCCGCGGACCGGTCGCGGGCGTGAAGGGCGCGGCGATCTGGAGCTTGGGATAGTATCGCCCGCCGGCGCGGTGCCAGGCATCGGCCCAGCTGTGGTCGAAGACATACTCGCCCTGCGAGTGGCCCTTGGCGTAAGAGGGCATCGCGGCGAGCAGCTTCCCGTCCCCGTCGGTGATGCAGATGGGCGCAGGCTCCCAGCCGGTGCCGGGGCCGACCGAGCCCGAATCCTCCATCGCGGTGAGGAATTCGTGGCTGACGAAGGGATTGTCGTTCCCGCCGAGCACGTTCCACTCCTGCGCGTCGAAGGCGCCGACCGAGGAGGCGATGCGGACGGTCAGATCGCCTTCCTTCACGCCAGCCCTTCCCCTTCGGCGATCAGCGCATCGGCATGGGCGAGACCGGTGGCGCGGGTCTCCGGCGAGCGGACAGTCCAGGTCAGCAGCGGATGCCCGCCCGCGCGCCACGCAGCGGCCTCGGGGTATCCGAGGTCGCGCACGTCGATGGCGAGGAAGTCGGGCTGCGCGGCCGCGATTGCAGCGGGATCGCGCCACACGCCCTTGAAGCCATTGTCATAGGTGTCGGTGCCGACCAGTCCGCGAATGGTCTCGGGAGCATGTTCCCTGAACCAGATTGGCACACGCGGGTCGAAGCTCATAACCGCGAACACACCCTCATAGATGGCCAGAGGCTCGCGAATCGCCCGGCACGATCGCTCCGCGTCATAGCCGGGCATCGACTTCACCTCGATCAACACCGGGACCCTGCCCGCCACGGCCGCGAGAAAATCCGCAAAACGCGGCGGGCGCTGCTCCGTGCCGAGCAGATGCAGCGCCTCAATCGCTTCGGCGGCGTGCGCGCCGGTCGGGCCCTCGCCTCCGGTCAGCCGCGACAGTTCCCAGTCGTGGAACACCATCGGCACGCCGTCGGCGCTCAACTGGATGTCGCACTCGATCCCCATGCCGCGCGCGATCGCGCCTTCGCTGGCGGCGAGCGAGTTCTCGGGCACGCCCGGGCGATGCAGCCCGCGGTGGGCAAACTCCCACTGCGTCAGCCAGCCGGGAACGCTCCGTCCGTTCATGCCTTGAGGGCGACCACCGCATCGACCTCGACCGCCGCGCCGCGCGGCAGGGCAGGAACGCCGACTGCGGCGCGGGCGTGCTGGCCGGCGCCGCCGAAGACCTGCTCCATCAGGTCGGATGCGCCGTTCGCGACTTCCGGCTGCTGGGTGAAATCGGCGGTGCAATTGATGAAGGCGCCGAGCTTCACCACCCGCTGCACCTGGTCGAGCAGCCCCGCCGCCTGGAGCTGGGCGAGGATCATCAGCCCGCAGGCGCGCGCGGCGGCCTTACCGTCCTCCACGCCGACGTCGTCACCGAGCCGCCCGGTGACCACAGCACCCTCCACGAAGGGCAGCTGGCCCGAGACATAGGCCATGCCGCCATGCACCACGACGGGCACGTAGCTCGCCACGGGCGCTGCGGCCTTGGGCAGGGTGATGCCGAGTTCGGCGAGACGGGCGGTGTAGCTCATGGGTCAGTCCTCCAGTTGTTCCAGCAGCCACGGCAGCGCCTCGTCCCAGCGGTCGATCCGCGAATGGGCGTGGCCAGCCTTGTGGGCGCAGTCGATGGCATGGGCGATCATCGGCTCGCCGCACAGGTGAAGCCGGGTCACGTCCGGCACGATCTCGGCGACCGAGGCATGGTGCTGGGCGAGGTCGTCGATGAACAGCGCCTTCGATGGCCGGTATTCCTCGATGATCGCCTTCAGCGCCGGACCCTTGGGGCCCTGGTTGGTGAACACGCGCGCGTTGATTCCGACCTTGGCGAGCTGCTCGGCGCGCGCGTCGCGGTGATGGTCGACGAGGTTCGTCAGGATCATCACGTCGGCCTTCTCGGCGAGGGTATTGATCCCCTCGACCGCGCCGGCGATCGGCATCTGCGAATCCATTTCGTTGTCGAAGAAGCTGCGCAGCATCTTCCAGATATCGGGCGGGGCAAGAAGCTCGCCCGTCTCCTGCCAGCGCAGCGCCTCGGCGAAATTGTGGCCCTCGAGCTTGAACGAGACGCCCTGCGATGTTTCGAGCCAGTTCTTGAAGGGCGCGACCATGTGGAGGAGCACCTCGTCGCAGTCGCTGATGATGAGGGGGCGGGTCATGGCGTGAGGGCGTCCTTGGCGGCGACCAGTTCTTCCGGCGTGACGGCGAGCGCCTCGGCGGCGCGGAGCAGGTCGGGTTCGTGATTGGCGAGGAATTCGAGCGCGGATGCGAGGATAAGGGAATTGCCGAGGCCGCTCCGCAGAGAATCGGGATCGAGGCCGGTGAGTTCAAGGTAGCGCTGCGCGCGGTCCTCGCATTCGAGCAGCCAGCCGAGCG
>JBJTSG010000051.1:0-8706 GCA_046076505.1 Erythrobacter sp.
ATCCTCGTCAATGCCTCGCGGGTCGAGATGACCTATCTCGACGCGGAAATCTCCAACACCGATTTCCTCCAGACCTTCCGCAACCCCGGCACCGGCACGCTGGTCGCCGACGCGGGCGCGGGGCAGGCGGCGCGCTTCCCCGACATCCAGCGCCTGTTCTACCGTTCGGGCAACCGCGTGCGGCCCTCGGTCAACGCCGCGATCCAGTACAAGCCCAACCCCGATCTCGAATTCTACCTCGAGGGCCTGTGGCAGGGCTTCCGCAACAAGATCGACGACCGCCTGCTCGCCGCCGAGCTGTTCAACGGTGCGCAGACCAATGGCCTCGTGTTCCGCGAGGGCACCAATCTTGTGCTCAGCGGCACCACCAACGCGCCTCCGGGCTCGCTGTTCTCCTTCCAGGGCGCGACCTTCAACAAGACCGACACCTACCAGTTCGCCGGCGGCGTCAATGCGACCTTCGACAAGCTCAACGTGAAGGTCGACGTCGCGCGCTCCAACAGCACCTTCACCGGCTCGACGGAGAGCGTCGACCGGCGCTGGACGCGCGGGCCGGTGATCCAGTTCGACACCGGGCTTCCGGCCTTCAGCATCACCAACATCGACCTTGCCGATCCCTCGCAGCAGTTCTTCGACGGGCTGTTCGAGGAGAACCAGCGTTCCAAGGGCGACGACTGGCAGCTGCGCGGCGATTTCGAATATCTCGTCGACGGGACCTTCATCCGCTCGATCCAGGCGGGCGTGCGCTACACCGACCGCGACGCGCTTCGGCAATATGCCAACCGCTTCTCCCGCCCCGCAACGCTCACCAACGCGACCGCGCTGCCCGTCGAGTTCGACGTGTTCCGCGGCGTCGACGTCGGCGGGACCAACCGCTGGGCTGCGCCGACCTACGGCAGCATCCGCGAGAACATCGCCGCCATCCGCCAGCTGGTCGGCTTCGGCACCGATCCGGTCGCGCGCCAGACGCTCTACACCGCAAGCGAGAGGAACCTCGCCGGCTACGGCCAGGTGAACCTCGGCTCGGGCGATCTCGAGGGCACTGTGGGCCTGCGCTACGTGCGCGTGAAGACCCGCGTCGCCGGACCGACGCCGACCGGCATCCCCGAGATCGACGCGGGCAACACCGACACCTCGTGGCTGCCCAATGCGAGCGTGCGCTTCCGTGTCACGCCGGAGATCCAGCTGCGCGCGGCGGTGACCAAGACGCGCACCCTGCCGACTTTCGCCGACCTCAATCCCGCGCTGGTCCTCGGCCCCCCGCCGCCGGGCGGCGTCGGCACCGAAAGCAACTCGCGCCGCGGTTCGGGCGGCAACCCGTTCCTCAACCCTTTCACCTCGTGGAACTACGACGCCGCGATCGAGTGGTACTTCGCGCCCTCGTCCTTTGTCGCCCTCAGCGGCTTCCACCGCCGGATCGACGGCTTCATCCAGCCCAACACCTTCCGCGTCACCGATCCGACCCTCGGCGTCATCGAGATCACCGGTCCGGTCAACACCGGCAAGGGCAAGATCACCGGGGCCGAACTCCAGGGCCAGATCTTCGCCGATTTCGAGAGCCTGCCCGACTTCGCGCGCGGCTTCGGGGTGCAGGTCAACGTCACCTATCTCGACGGCAAGGTGCAGCAGCCCAATGGCGCGGGCGGGCTGACCTTCCAGCCGATCACCGACCAGCTCAACGGCGTCTCCAAGTGGAACTACAACGTGGTCGGCATCTACGAGCGCTACGGCGCCTCGGTGCGCCTGTCGTACAACGACCGCACCAGCTACCGCGCGACGCAGCAGTTCCGGGGCGATGACATCTATGTCGAGCGCGCGCGGCCGGCGGGGCGGCTCGACCTGTCCATGAGCTACAACATCAACAACGACTTCGCGATCTTCGGCGACTGGACCAACATCACCCGCGAGCGGTTCCGGCAGGACTTCACCTCGGCCCGGGGCGGCGCGCCCGAGGCGGAGTTCATCCGCTACTACCGCGACGACGAGAGCACGCTGTCGCTGGGCGTGCGGTTCCGCTTCGGGCGTTGACCTCTCTTCCCCCTCCCCTCGGGGAGGGGGTCGGGGGTGGGGGCTCCCTCACTTCGCTTGCGGGGGTCTCAGGCTGTTGCCGATAACCGGCTTCCCGTCCCGCCAGCCGAGCGGGGCGATGTACATCTGCCGGCCCCGCTGCGCATTCTGGCACCCGCCGCGCGCGATATGGGCGTGGAACAGGATGTAATCGCGGCCCCGGTCGGTGAACACTGCCTGATGGCCGGGGCCGCTGAGACATCCCGCCGCCTTGTCCATGTAGGAATGGAGGAGCGGGTTCTCGGCCGCCTTGACGCAGGGCCCCATCGGACCCTCGCAGGTCGCATAGCCCATTGCGTAAGGGGAAAGGCGCTGGTGCGGCTCCCAGCCGAAATGGTTGGCGGCGTAGAACAGCACGTAGGCGTCGCCCTGCCGCACCATCGTCGGGCTCTCGATCACGTGCGCCTCCCACGGCGCATCGTTGGTGAGGAGCGTCGCCGGCGTGCCCGTCAGCCCCAGCCCGTCGGGCGTCATCGGCTGGACGAAGATGTCGGTGGGCTTGCCGACCGCGTTCGCATCGGCCTTGTAGGTGAGGTAGAGCCTGCCGTCGGCGTCGCGGAACGGGCTCGCGTCGATGGTCCCGCCGAGCGCGCGCTGGCAGATCAGCGGCTCGGCGGCGTCGGAGGTGAAGGGGCCGAGCGGATCGCTGCTCGTCGCGACCCCGGTGCACTGCTTGCCGCTGACGCGCTCGCGGGCGGTGAAGAACAGGAGGTATCGCCCGTCCAGTTCGAGCACCTCGGGCGCCCAGGTCCAGCCGCGCTCCGCCCACCCGGGCAGCACCGGCATCGCGTCGTGGAGCTTCCTGCGGTCCCTGAGCGGCGCCCAGGTGACGAGATCGTCCGAAACCGCCATCTGCACATTGGCCTCGTCGCGTGCCGCATTGGTGGCATAGGCGAGGTAGCGTCCGCCATGCGGCAGCACGAAGGGATCGGGGAAGTTGACGGGATACACCGGCACGAAGGGCTCGGCGGTCGGCGCTGGCTTTGCCTCGGAGACGGTCGGCGGCGCGGCGCAGGCGAGGAGGGCGGCGGCAAGGGCGAGGGTGACGGAATGGCGCAAGCGTGGCTCCTTCAAGGCGTCTCGCAGCGACCCCATGGCATCGCCGCTTGTCCCGAAGCTATTATCATATAAATGACCGCAGCATGAAAGCGACACCCTCGGCCATGCGCCATGCCTTCGGTACCCTCCCTGACGGCACCCTCGTCGATGCGGTGACGTTGACCAACGCGCGCGGGATGAGCGCGACGATCCTCGCCTACGGGGCGACGCTGCAGGCGATGCACGTCCCGGACCGCGACGGCGTGCTCGCAGACGTGACGCTCGGCTTCGTCAATCTGGAAGGATACCTCGCGCATGACGCCTGTTTCGGCGCCAGCGTCGGGCGGGTCGCCAACCGCATCGCCGGCGGGCGCTTCAGCCTCGACGGCGCGGAGTATCGCGTGCCTGCGAACAACGGACCCAACGCGCTGCACGGCGGGCCGGTGGGCTTCGACAAGGCGGTGTGGACCATCGAAGACGTCGCTGCCGACCCCGCGCCGATGGTACGCCTGGCGCACGTCAGCCGCGACGGCGATCAGGGTTTCCCCGGCGAATTGCGGGTGACCGCGACGTGGACCCTTAAGGAGTCGGGCGAGCTCGTCGTCGACTACGCGGCGACCACCGACCGGCCGACGATCGTCAACCTCACCCACCACGCCTACTGGAACCTCGCCGGGGAGAGCGCCGGATCAAGCGCGATGGGGCAGGTGCTGACCATCCCCGCCGAGCACTACCTGCCGACCGACGAAACCGCGATCCCGACCGGCGACTTCGCCCCGGTCGCGGGGACGCCCTTCGATTTCCGCGAGCCCACCGTCATCGGCGCGCGGGTGGGCGACATTGCGGACCCGCAGATCGTCATCGGCAAGGGGTACGACCATAACTGGGTGGTGGCACGCGACCGCAGCATCGAGCCGCGGCTGGTCGCCAGGCTCGCCGATCCGGGTTCGGGCCGCGCGCTCAGTGTGCTCTCGACCGAGCCGGGGGTTCAGTTCTATTCGGGAAACTTCCTCGACGGAAGCTTCGTCGGCAAGGGCGGGAAGGCCTATCAGAGGGGCGACGGGGTGGCGCTCGAGCCGCAGATGTTCCCGGATACGCCCAACCATCCGGCGTTCGGTTCGCTCCGCCTCGCACCCGGCGAGACGTACCGCCACCGCATCATCTTCCGCTTCGGCGCGGCAGGCTGAGGGAGCACGGGAACGGCCCGCGCCCCCTCGACCGATCAGGTCGCGGCGCCTTCGACGGTGTCGCAGGCCTGGTGGTAGTTGCGGACCAGCTGTTCCATCTGCGCGTGGCGCCACTGGGTGTAGCTGAAATCGACCTGCAGGTTGGGTGCCTGCTGTTCGGCCTGCTTGCCGCGGCGCTGACCGATGGCCTTCAAAAGATTGCGGATTGCCATATCGAAGGTTCCTTTCGCGGGAGTTCGGTCCCCCTCCTCGTCTGGACCCCCTATGTGGCACGGCTCTTGATCCGGCACTTTATCCTGCTTTTGCGTCAATTGATCCGGGATAGGAAAACGAGCGCGGATCTAAGGCGGTTCGGCTCACGCGGCGACACCGAACAGCCGGCCGACCGCCGCCGTCGTCGCCATCGCGAAGACGCCCCAGCCGACCACCCGGAGCGTGGCAGGGACGAGCGGTGCGGCCCCCGCCTTGGCCCCCAGCGCGCCGAGCACGGCAAGGCTCAGCACCGAAACTGCCACCACGGTCTCCATCACCGCGCCCGCCGGCGCCGCCCAGGCCGCGACGAGCGGCACCGCGGCGGCCGCGCTGAAGGTCGCGCCCGAGGCGAGCGCGGCCTGCAGCGGTTTCGCGGCGAGATGCTCCGACAGGCCCAGCTCATCGCGCACGTGGGCGCCCAGCGCATCGTGCGCGGTCAGTTCGCGCGCCACCGCTGCGGCGGTCGTCTCGCTGAGGCCGCGCGCGCGGTAGATCGCGGCGAGCTCCGCCTCCTCGTCGGCCGGGGTCTGGGCGAGCGCTTCCTTCTCGCGCGCGACATCGGCGCGCTCGCTGTCGGCCTGGCTCGAGACCGAGATGTACTCGCCCGCCGCCATCGACATCGCGCCTGCCATGAGCGCAGCGGTTCCCGCGACCAGCACCGCGCCGGGCTGCGGGTTCGCCGCGGCGACGCCGATGATCAGCGAGGAGACGGAGATGATCCCGTCATTCGCCCCCAGCACCGCGGCGCGCAGCCAGCCGGTGCGGTGGACATAGTGCGGGTCGTCGGGGTGCGCGGTGGGTTCGGCCATGAGCGCCTTGTGCCGCCGAACGGGTCTCGTCTGCAAGAGACGACAGGGCAGCGCAACGAGCGCTTGCACCATTCGGCTTTTGTTCAGCTAAATATGCCGAATGATGAACGCCTATCCGCGCGGCATAGCAAGGCTGCGCGGAAAGGGGACCAATACGCAGGCCGATGGCGCCGGACCGGGACCGGAGCAATCGGCACAGGACAGGATGAACCATAATGAAAAGATTGCTGTTTCTTGCCACTGCCACCGCGACCCTCGCCGCGACTGCCGCAAACGCGCTTCCAGCGGCGCAGATGCGCCTGCCCGCCGATCTCGCCGAGAACGCCGCTGTCCTCATGGTCGAGGGGATCGGCGGCGGCAACAAGGGCCGCTTTACCGTCGGCGACTGGCGCGGCGACTTCCGGCGTTCCGAGGAGCGCCTCGCGATCTTTGACGCCTTCGTGACCAACCGGGCGGGCGCGCGCTTCGTCATCGCGGGGCCGGGCATCTCCCAGACGATCGAGGCCGATTGCCAGATGCGCGAGCGGCTGATCGCAATCGACGTTCTGTCCTTCACCCCGCAGCGCATGGCCTATGCCTGCGACTTTACCGCAGGTGGCCGCGTCTTCCCTGCGCGCTTCGAGTTGCAGGAGGCGCGCACCGGTCTCGCCGATGCCCTCAGCCGCCGCCAGCGCCGCGGCGAGATCGCGCTGGGCGGCGAGGTCGTGCAGATCCGATCGGTGCACAAGCTCAAGGGCTCCCCGTTCCAGATGGCGAGCCCGATCGGCTATGTCTTCGAACAGGACGGCCGCCCGGTCGGAGCCGTGGAGCTCAACGGCAAGCCGCGCCTGATCCTCGCCGATCCCGCCAACGAGAGCCTGTCGCGCACCCTGACCATCGCGGCGATGTCGCTGGCGCTGCTGCGGGACCCGGCGGACTCGGCGCTGGGCGACTGAGGTTCGCCGGTCCCTTCGCTTGCGAAAGGGACCGGCGCACTGCCACTACTTCGCCTCGTCGTCCTGACGCGCCTGCACCGCGAGCATGTAGTCGACGATCTGCGGCACCGCCTGCGCGTCGACCGGCGCCTTGTAGACCTCGCGCATCTTGGTGACGAGGCCCTCCCACTTCGCCCGGTCGATCCTCGGCTGCTGGAGCAGCATCGTGGCCGAATGGCAGGCGGTGCAGTTCTCCAACACAACCTCTCGGCCCGGCCCCTCGGGGAGCACGTTCGGGTCGTCGGGCAGCGTGATCGACACATCGGCGAAAGCCACCTTCGGCCCGGCGTCGCAGCCGACCAGCAGCACCAGCAGCAGCGCCGGGAGGGCGAGGCGCGCTCTCATCGCGCCCTCAGGGTGATGCGTTCGATCACGTTGCGGGCATAGCCCGGCGGGTTCCAGGCGAGCGTGTCGGGCTGGGCGACCCCCTTGTCGTTGGTGGCGCGCACGCCGATCTGCGCGAAGTCGCCGGACACCTGCGGGATATCCAGCGACCAGCGGCGGAAAGCGTAGGGCCCGTGCTCGTCGGGGCCGAGGGTGCAAGGCATCGTCCAGCCCCCAAGCCCTCCAGAGCCGACGAGTTCGACCTTCGCGACCCCACAATCGCCACCGAAGGCGAAGCCCTCCAGCCGCAGCGGCTTGCCCATGTCGATGCTGCTCCCGTCCGCGTGGCTGGTGATGAAGGCGCGCGGCCCCATGGTGGTGATCGGCACGGTCGGGAAGTCCTTCTCCCCCGGCACGACCGGCCGCGCGGGCACGCGGTAGCCCTTGGCGACGAAGAAGCTGTCGTCCTCGCCGGTCAGCACTTCGATGGTGCTCAGCATCTTCACCCAGTAGGTCGAGAACCACCCCGGGACGACGATCCGCAAGGGGTAGCCGTTGAGCAGCGGCAGGGGCTCGTCGTTCATCCCCCAGGCGACCAGCACGTCGTCGCGCATCGCGATGTCGATGGGGATCGACTTGATGAACTGCGGCGCGCCGTCGACCATCGGCACGTCGAGCCCGGCGAAGCGCACGCGCTTGGCACCCGCGGCGATGCCTGCCTTGGCGAGCACGTCCCTGAGCCGCACCCCGGTCCACTTGGCGCAGGCCATCGCGCCGTTGCCCCACTGTGCGCCGGTGACACGCGGCTCGGAAAGGCCGCGCCCGTTGCCCGCGCACTGGTTGACCGCGACGACCTCCACATGCTCGCCCGCGCCGGCGATCTCGTCCAGGCTCAGCGAGACCGGCGCCTTGACCGCGCCGCCCACGGCGACGCGGTGCTTGGCCGCATCGACGCTCGTCGGCATCTCCCAGTGCCAGCGCACGAAGTGGCGGTCGTTGGGGGTGAGCGTCCCTTGGGCGAACACCTCCATCGGCGTCTCGAGCAGCGGCGGGCGGATGCGCTGGACGATCATTGCGCCCTTGCCGGGGAATTGCGGGTCCAGCGGGCGCAGGCTCGGCCCGCCGGGGAGGCCGAGGTCGACGAGCTTCTGCCCGAGAACCGGCGCAGCGAGCGCGGCCGTCCCCGCGCCGGCGATCAGCGCGCGGCGGGTGAGGCGGCTGTCGCTCATGCCGCGGCCCCTTCGAGCCGCGCGATCAGCGCGCCGATCTCGGCGACCGCGAGGCCATGCGCGGCGATCAGATCGCCGATGTCGTCGATCCGCGCCATCTCGCCGTCGTCGCGCATGATCGAGCAGATTACCGCCGCATCGCCCGCGCCCGCGAGGCGCGCAAGGTCGATCGAGGCCTCGCAGGCGGAAGGCCGCTCGAGCACCCCGCCGGCCTTGGCGATCAGGGGGAAGACATGGCCGGGCGAGTGGATGTCGGCGGCGGTCGCGGTGGGGGCGATCGCGACGCGCACGGTGTGCGCCCGGTCGGCGGCGGAGATGCCGGTCGAGACGCCCTCTGCGGCCTCGATGGAACGGGCGAAGGGCCGCCCGGTCTGGCGCGCGGTGCCGGGGTTCACGAGGGCAAGGCCGAGCTGCTCCGCGCGCTCCGGGGTGACCGCAAGGCAGATCAGCCCGCGCCCGTGCTTGGCCATGAAGTTGATCGCTTCCGGTGTGACGTGACGCGCCGCGATCATCAGGTCGATGTCGCCGCCGCGCAGCCGGTCGCCGGCGATGACGACGATCCGCCCCGCGGCTATGGCCGCGAGTGCCGCGTCGAAGTCGGCGCTCGTCACGCGAGGTTCCTCCCGGCCGCGAAGCTCCTGGCGCCCAGCACCACCTGCCGGCCGACCAGTTCGAGTTGCCCCCGCGCGCGCTCGTCGAGGCATTCGCCGTCGGGCGAGAACATGCCCTGGTAGGTGCGGATCGTCGCGCCCATCGGGGTCGGCCAGCCGCGCAGCGCATGGGTGATCGCGCGCATGGTGAGGAGCGTCGACATCGAGGCCTGATC
>JBJTSG010000052.1:0-5239 GCA_046076505.1 Erythrobacter sp.
GTCTCGATGTGCAATTACTGGGCGAACCGGCTGGTGTGCGAGGCGGCGGACCGGGCGATGCAGGTCCACGGCGGCATCGGCTATTCGCGCCACAAGCCGTTCGAGCACATCTATCGCCATCACCGGCGCTACCGGATCACCGAGGGCGCGGAGGAGATTCAGATGCGGAAAGTGGGGGCCTACCTGTTCGGCTATCTCGGGCCCAAGCGGGGTATCTATGGATAGCCGCGACTAGCACCGCTAAAGCCCCTTCCCTGTAGGGAAGGGGTTGGGGATGGGTTCGGCGGTCGACAGGGCAGAGCCTCCACCCCCGGCCCCTCCCCGAGGGGAGGGGAAATAAAGGGTTCAGCCCCGCCTTCTCCACACCCCCGCCAGCAGGCTCCCGATCAGCACGTGCCACAAGGCCGAGATCGCCGCCGGGACGGGCGCGAGGGCGGCCTGCGTCGCATTGGCGAATTGCGCGGCGAAGGCGGGGGTCTTGGCGAGGCCGGAGCCCAGCCCCGAGTTCTGCATCCCCACCTCGATGCTGATCGTGCGCGCCTCGATCTCGCCGATCCCCAGCAGACGGGACAAAAGGTAGCCGAGTGCGAAGCCGCTGGCGTGGAGCAGGAAGGTCGCCAGCAGCAGCACCCCGGCGTGCTCAGTGATCGCCGCCTTCGACCCGCCGACAATCCCGCCGACGATAAGGACCACGAGCACGATGGCGATGAGCGGCAGCACCCCGTTCACCGCCTCCGCCGCGCGCGGGAACAGGCGGTTCAAGAGAGACCCCAAGACCACTGGCACCAGCACCACCGCGATCATGTTGACCAGCAGGTTGAGCCGGTCGATCTCGACATAGGCGCCCGCGAGCCATCCCGTCAGCAGCGGGGTCATGATCACCGCCATCAGGGTCGAGGCCATGGTCATCGCCACCGACAGCGCCACGTGCCCGCGCGCGATATAGGTGACGATGTTCGACGCCGTGCCGCCGGGACAGCAGGCGACGAGGATCAGCCCCACCGCCAGCCCGGGCTCGAGCCCCAGCAGCTTGGCGACGGCGAAACCCGACAGCGGCATGACCGTGTATTGCAGCGCGAGGCCCGCAATGAAGGCGCGCGGCATCCGGGTGAGGCCGCGATAGTCGTCGAAGGTGAGGGTCAGGCCCATCGCCAGCATGATGATCCCGAGCGCGATGCTCAGCAGCGGCTGCCCGGCGATGCGGTTGCTGCCATCGGTGAGCCAGGTGAAGCCTTGCGGAAACACCCAGGCGAGCGCCACCCCGCCGAGCGTCAAGGCGGCGAAGTTGTTGGTGATGGTGCGCAGCATGGCGATCCCCCGGTGCCGTGCCGTCCGCGCTGCCCCTCAGCGTCGGTCCGGCCCGCCGCATCCCTAGCATCGATCACCTGTCTCGCCAGTCTCGTTTGCGGGCGGGGCGGGCGAGGGCGTGTCCAGACGGCGCAGTACCCCTGCGACACCCCGGGTAGCCCGCGTCACACCCCCCCAAGCCCCCTCCAGCCCGGCGCCAAAGGCGACATTTCGCGGCGTTCCGCGTGAAACATCACGCCTCGAGCAGCGCGCGCAGGTCCTTGAGCGCCTTGGCCCTGAGCTGGTGGACGCGCGGGACGCTGACCTCGAGCACCGCGGCGATTTCGGTGAGGTTCAGCTCCTCGACGAAGAACAGCTGGAGGATGAGCTTCAGCCGGTCGGGCAGGGCGATCATTGCCTGCAGGAGTCGCTCCCGGTCCTCGGCGGCACACAGCGCCTCGAAGGGGTCGGGATCGTCGCTGGCGAAGGCGAGGCTGGTCTCGTCATAGGCGTCGTCGATCGGGGTGAGGCGCACGCCCGACGCCTCGATCGCGAGCAGCTCGGCGTCGGAAATTGCAAGGGTTTTAGCCAGTTCCGCGCGGCTCGGCTCGCGGCCCAGCGATCCCCGCAGGGCCGCCAGCGCGCGCTCGTAGGCGCTCCGTCGGTGCCGCGCCGTGCGGCTGTCGTGGGCGACGCGGCGCACCTCGTCGAGCATCGCCCCGCGCACCCGGATCTTGGCATAGGCGGCGAACCCGTCCTCGGTCGGCCCGGCATGACGCTGCGCACATTCGGTCAGTGCGAGGATGCCGACCTGCACGAGGTCCTCGATCTCCAGCCCCTCGCGCCCTCTGCCGTTGATGTGCCAGGCGGTGCGACGGACGAGCGGGAGGAAGCGCCGCACCCGGTCCTCGACCTCGGCGCGGGAGGGGGCATAAGGCTGGACGCCGGCGCCGAAGCCCGAGGGATCGTGCTTCATGCCGCGCGCTCCACGGTCAGGACGGGCGGCTCATCGGCAGCGCCGATCACGCCCACCACCGCAATCGGCTGATTGGCGGGCAGTTCGGCGATCGAGAGCACGAGGCAGCGCGGGCAGCGGGCCTTGAGCAGCGCCGCAAGCGCGCGGCGTGCGGGCGGCTGGACGATCAGCGCGATCGGCCCCCCTTCGGCATCGGCGATGCGCCCCGCCTCACGCACGATCATGCCCCCGCAGTCGGGCTCGATCAGCGGCTGGCCGGTCGCGGGGTCGATCATTCCCCCGAGGATCGCGCTCTCGAGCCCCGCATCGAGCGTCACCACCTTGAGGCTCTCCCCCGGCGCGGCGATGCGGGCGACGAGCCGCGCGGCCATGTCGGCACGCACGGCGTCGATCACCGCGTCGAAATCGGTGCTCTTCTGCAGGGCGAGCGCGAGCGAGGTGAACAGCGGTTGGGGGTGCGCGAGCCCGATGCCGTCGGCGATCAGTGCGCGCAGGGTACGCGTCAGCGCGGCAAGCGGCAGGGGATCGGGATGGACCGCCTCCACCAGCGCCGGCGAGCGCGCCTTGAGGCCATCGACCCACTCGCGCACCTCGTCTGGGCCGAGCAGCTGATGCGCTTCGGCGAGCAGCGCCTGGTTGGCGTGGGTGGCGATCACCGAGGCTGGGTCGACGACGAGGAACCCCTCCGCCACGGCATGATCGCGCGCGCCGGGCGCGATCCACAGGGCGGGGCAATCGAAGGAGGGGTCGCGCGTCGGCTCGCCGGTCAGCCCGTGCCCGGGGCGCACCTCGCCCGCGTCGATGGCGAGGAGCTTCCCGGGCCGCACGCTCCCGCGCGCGATGCTCACCCCGCCCATCATCACCGCGTAGTCCTGCGCCGCGAGATCGAGCGAATCCCGGATCCGGAACTGCGGCAGCACGAAGCCGAGGTCGCGAGACAATTGCTTGCGGATGCCGGTGACGCGAGTGACGAGCGGCGCGCCTTGCGCGGCATCGACCAGCCCGACGAGGCCGTAGCCCAGCTCCAGCGTCACCAGCGTCGCATCGGCGACGTCGGCCAGCGCGATGGTGTCGGGGGAGGGCTCCTCCACCGTCGCAGCAAGCGGAACGGGGACGGCGGCGCGCTGCCTGAGGCGCCACCAGATCGCGCCCGCAATGGCGGCGGCGGGAAGGAAGATCATCTGCGGCATCGCCGGCACCAGCCCCACCGCGCCGAGGATCAGCGCGACCGGCAGCCACCCGCGCGGATCGGCGAACTGGCCGCCGATCTGCCCCGCGAGGTCCCTCTGGTCGGCGACCCGGGTGACGATCGCCGCCGCCGCGATCGAGAGCAGCAGCGCGGGCACCTGCGCCACCAGCGCATCGCCGACCGCGAGCGTGACGTAGGCTTCGCCCGCCTCGCTCGCCGAAAGGTCGTGGCTGATCATCCCGATGGCGAAGCCGGCGACGATGTTGACCCCGAGGATCAGCAGCGCCGCCATGGCGTCGCCCTTCACGAACTTGGAGGCACCATCCATCGAGCCGTAGAAGTCGGCCTCTACCGTCACCTCGCGGCGGCGTTCGCGCGCCTCGTCGGCGGTGATGAGCCCGGCGGCGATGTCGGCATCGATCGCCATCTGCTTGCCCGGCAGCGCATCGAGCACGAAGCGCGCGGAGACCTCCGAGACGCGCCCCGCGCCCTTGGTGATGACGATCATGTTGATGATCATAAGAATTGCAAAAACGAACAGGCCGACGGCGAAATTGCCGCCGACGAGGAAGGCCGCGAAGCTTTCGATCACGTGGCCCGCCGCTGCTTCGCCCTCGTGGCCGTGGACCAGCACGACGCGGGTCGAGGCGACGTTGAGCGCGAGCCGTAGCAGGGTCGCGAACAGCAGCACGCTCGGAAAGGAGGAGAAGTCGAGTGGGCGGCGAGCATTCAGCGCGACCATCAGCACCGCGATCGAGATCGCGATGTTGAGCACGAAGAAGATGTCGAGCAGCACCGCCGGGATCGGCAGCACCATCAGCGCGAGCAGCGCGAAGATGCCGACGGGCAGCATCATCGCTGCCGGCATGGCGGCGAGGCGGGCGAGCGGGGAGGCGGGGGCGGCAGAAGCGGATGGGGTCACAGGCCGAGCGCCTTCAGCCGGTCATAAGCGCGCCGCACCTGCGGCGGGGCGACGGCAGGATCGCTGCCGAAGGTGCTTCCGAGGACCTCAGACATCGCCGGGCGCACGCGCGCGGCGGGCGGCGGCGGCTGCGTGAGCGGCGGCGGGTACCCGGGTCCGAAGACCGCCTCGTCGGCGATGATGTAGGGGGCGGGGGCGAACCCGGAGCCGCCGCCAGTCGGGCGCGGATAGTCGGCCCGGGCGAAGCGCACTCCGCGTGTCCCGTCGCTGGCGCGGGACAGGGCGCGGTCGAGCTTGCCGCCGATCACGTCCATGACCTGCGCGAGGCTGCGCGGACTGCCGTCGGGGGCGAAGAAGATCGCTCGGTTGGCGGCCGCGGGCCGCGCGAACAGGGCGGCGGCGTTCTGCGAAGGATCGGCCTGGAGCTCGCTGAGGAACCGCCCGGCGCCCCCCGCACCTAGGAAGTGGGCAAGGTAGAGCTCGGCATGGGTCGGCTGGCGACCGAGGATTGGCATTAGGTGCGCGCGGTTATCCTCGGCGAGGCCCGCCGCCATGAAGGAGGCAATCTGCGGATCGTTGCGCAAGCTGAGGATCGCCTCGCGCTGGCCGGGGTCGGCGACCCACGCCTGACCGGAGGCGGTCATGTCGATCCGGTCTGCGAGGTCACCGAGGCCGAAGCGGTGGCCGTGGCGTTTCATCGTGCCGAGCCAGGTGCTCTCGATGAACTGGTAGAGGCCGGTCGCGCTCGAGGTCGCGGCGCGCGCGTCGGGGTCCATTGCGGATTCGACCTCGGCCTGGGCGAGGAGGAAGTTGAAGTCGATGGTGGTGCGCTCGGCGGCCCGGGCGATCGCTGCCTCGACCGGGC
>JBJTSG010000053.1:0-6249 GCA_046076505.1 Erythrobacter sp.
CGCGAGCCGTCAGGCTCGCACCGTCGCGAGGACAAGAATCAACGCGGGGCCATCCGGATACCGCCGTCGAGGCGCACGTCCTCGCCGTTGAAATAGCCGGTCTCGATCATGGTCATGGCGAGCTTGGCGTATTCGGTGGGGATGCCGAGGCGCTTGGGGAACGGCACGGATGCAGCCAGCGCATCGCGCACGTTCTGCGGCGCGGCGGCGAGCAGCGGGGTGTCGAAGATGCCCGGCAGGATGGTGTTGACGCGGATGCCCTCGTTCATGAGGTCGCGCGCGATGGGCAGGGTCATGCCGATCACGCCCGCCTTCGAGGCCGAATAGGCGGCCTGGCCGATCTGGCCGTCCTCACCCGCGACCGACGCGGTGTTGACGATCGCGCCGCGCTCGCCGAACTCGTCGATCGGATCAAGGGTCAGCATGCCGGCCGCCGACTTGGCGATGCAGCGGAAGGTGCCGATCAGGTTGACCTGGATGACGAAGTCGAAGGCCGAAATCGGGAAGTGCTTGATCGAGCCGTCTTCCTTGCTGCGGCTGGCGGTCTTGATCGCGTTGCCGATCCCGGCGCAGTTGACGAGGATGCGCTCCTGGCCGTGGGCTTCGCGGGCCTTGGCGAAGCCGGCATCGACATCGGCGTCGCTGGTCACGTTGACCTTGCAGAACACGCCGCCGATCTCGGCCGCCATCGCGTTGCCCTTCTCCTCATTCATGTCGAAGATCGCGACCTTCGCGCCCTTCGCGGCGAGCGCGCGCGCGGTGGCGGCACCGAGGCCCGAGGCACCGCCGGTGACGACGGCGGGGGTGTTGGCAGAAACTTCCATTATTGTCTGTCCTCTCAGGTGGGGGTGATCAGAGCGCCTCGATGATGGTGACGTTGGCGACGCCGCCGCCTTCGCACATCGTCTGGAGGCCATACTTCTTGCCGCGCGCGCGCAGGGCGTGGACGAGGGTCGCCATCAGCTTGGTGCCGCTGGCACCGAGCGGGTGGCCGAGCGCGATCGCGCCGCCGTTGACGTTGAGCTTGTCCGGATCGGCACCGGTGTGCTTGAGCCAGGCGAGCGGCACGCTGGCGAAGGCCTCGTTGACTTCGAACAGGTCGATATCGTCGATGCTCATGCCGGCACGCTGCAACGCCCGGTCGGTCGCGAACAGCGGTTCCTCGAGCATGATTACCGGGTCGCCGGCGGTGACGGTGAGATTGTGGATGCGCGCCAGCGGGGTCAGCCCGTGGGCCTTCAGCGCCGCCTCGCTCACCACCAGCACCGCCGAGGAGCCGTCGCAGATCTGGCTCGACGAGGCCGCGGTGATCGCGCCATCGGGCGAGAGCAGCTTGACGCCCGCGATGCCTTCCAGCGACGCATCGAAGCGGATGCCTTCATCGACGGTGTGCAGCTGGGTGCCTTCCGGCGTCTCGACCTCGACGCCCACGATCTCGCGCTCGAAAGCGCCCGATTGCGTCGCGGCAATCGCCTTCTGGTGACTGCCATAGGCGAATGCGTCGAGATCGTCCTTGGTGAAGCCGTGCTTCTTGACGATCATCTCCGCGCCCATGAACTGGCTGAAGTTGATACCGGGGAACTTCTCCTCAAGGCCAGCCACTTTCTGGAGCAGGCCTTCCTTGGCATGGAGCGTGACGTTGGAGCCCATCGGCACGCGGGTCATGCTCTCGACACCGCTCGCGATCACCACGTCCTGCGTGCCGCTCATCACCGCCTGCGCGGCGAACTGGATCGCCTGCTGGCTGGAGCCGCACTGGCGGTCGATGGTCACCGCCGGGGTCGACTGCGGGAGCAGCTTGCTCGCCAGCACGCCCATCCGGCCCACCTGAAGCGCCTGCTCGCCCGCCTGGCTGACGCAGCCGGTCACCACGTCGTCGATCGCCCTGGGATCAATCCCCGACCGTTCGACGATCGCATCGAGTGACTTGGCAAGAAGGTCGACCGGATGAACCCCGGCAAGACGGCCGCCGCGGCGGCCACCGGCGGTGCGGACGGCTTCGACGATATAGGCTGTGCTCATGAAACTCTCCTCCACGACGGCCTTGGGTGGGCCGGACCAGGCCGGACGAAATCGGTTGCGCTTCGCCACTTGCTTGGCGCTTCGCCTATTGGAGGCGCTGTCTCAAATCAAGCGGTCATAACGTCAGGTGCGCGCCGACGCGGATGGCAAAACCGCAAGGCGTGAGGCCAACCCGAGTTAAGATCCCTGCGATATATTGTATCTGCAGAATGTTGCAGGATTGTCACGCTCCTGCGGTGAAATGATTTTTCCTAACCTGGATTAGGATTTCGGACCCTTAGCTGCCGCATCGCGCGCTGTAGCAGGCGCCGGAGCCGGGATGATCCGACCTTGCGCTCAACATATTACGGAGGACTGACCCCAATGAACACGCTCGCCTTTCTGAAGGCCGGCACGGCATCCGCCGCCGTCGCCCTGACGCTCGCGACGCCTGCCTATGCCCAGAACGCTGACCCTGCTGATGTGACCACCAGCGGTCAGACGGACCAGGCTGACACTTCCTCCGGCTCGATCGTGGTCACCGGCACGCGCCTGCGTTCGCCGAACCTCGATTCCGCCAGCCCGGTGACTGTCGTCACCGCCGAAGAGTTCCAGCTCACCGGCACGACCCGCACCGAAGATCTCATCAACTCGCTGCCGCAGGTGTTCGCCGCCCAGGGCGCGAACATCTCGAACGGCGCGACCGGTGCCGCGACCCTCAACCTGCGCGGCCTCGGCTCCGAGCGCACGCTGGTCCTCGTCAATGGCCGCCGCCTCATGCCCGGCGACCCGAGCACCTCGGCCGCCGACATCAACGCGATCCCCGCGGCGCTCATCAAGCGCGTCGACGTGCTGACCGGCGGTGCCTCGTCCGTGTACGGCGCGGACGCGGTCGCGGGCGTCGTCAACTTCGTGCTCGACACGAACTTCGAAGGCTTCCGTACCAACGTCAACTACGGCGTCTACAATCACAACAACCGCGCTAGCAACGACATCCGCGGCGCGCTCGACGCGCGCGGCTTCGGCTATCCCAAGGGCCTCGTGACCGATGGCGGCAACCTTGACGCCACCATCGCCTTCGGCGCCGCCTTCGACGACGGCCGCGGCCACGTCACCGCCTTTGCCGGCTACCGCAAGATCGATCCGGTGCTGCAGGCCCGCCGCGACTACTCGGCGTGCTCGCTGCAGGCCAACACTGCCGCATCGGTGACCGCCGGCGGACGCCGCTACAACTGCGGCGGCTCGGCCACCTCGGCGACCGGCACGGTGTTCTACAACGAGGGCTTCGGCGCTGCCTTCACCTCGACGCTCGCCCAGTTCGGCCCGAACCGCACCCTGCTCGCCGGCACGACGCCGTTCAACTTCGGTCCGCTGAACTACTTCCAGCGTCCGGACGAACGCTACACCGCGGGCGTGTTTGCCGACTACGAGATCTCCAGCGCTCTGAAGCCCTACCTGGAGTTCATGTTCATGGACGACCGCACGGTCGCCCAGATCGCGCCGTCGGGCAACTTCGGCAATACCCTGTCGATCAACTGCGACAACCCGCTGCTCGGTGCCTCGCAGCGCGCCACGCTGTGCAACGCGGCGAACCTGC
Source organism: Erythrobacter sp. (assembly GCA_046076505.1). Lineage (GTDB taxonomy): Bacteria > Pseudomonadota > Alphaproteobacteria > Sphingomonadales > Sphingomonadaceae > Erythrobacter. The sequence goes on from JBJTSG010000053.1 coordinate 3,599, forward strand.
TCGTCAGCCCGCTGCCGGGTGACGCCTTCTTCGTCACCGGCAACGCCGCTGCCGAGAACGCCGCACGCATCGCCCGCGGCCTCGGCGAGCCGCTCCTGCAGACCACGCCGTTCGCCTTCCGCGATCCGCTCACGGGCGCGACCTACAACCGCGCCTTCGCCCAGATCCTGCGCCGCAACGTCGAAGGCGGTCCGCGTCAGGACGACCTCCAGCACATCAGCTACCGCGCGGTGATCGGCGCCAAGGGCGAGATCGACAAGGCCTGGTCCTACGACGTCTACTACCAGTACGGCCGCAACAACTACTCGCAGACCTACCTCAACGACTTCTCGGTCACGCGCCTCGGTCGTGCGCTGGATGTCGTGCGCGGTCCGAACGGCACCCCGGTGTGCCGCTCGACGCTCGACGGGTCGGATCCGAACTGCGTGCCGTGGGACATCTTCTCGCCCGGCACCGTTTCCCCGAGCCAGGCCTCGGTGAACTACCTTGCGACCCCCGGCTTCTCGCGCGGCGTCGTGAGCCAGCAGGTGGCAAGCGGCTTCATTTCGGGCTCGCTGGGTGAATACGGTCTCAAGCTTCCTTGGGCGACCAGCGGCATCGACGTCGTGATCGGCGCCGAATACCGCAAGGAAAGCCTCGAGTTCCAATCGGACACCGCGTTCAGCACCGGCGACCTCGCCGGCCAGGGTGCGCCGACGCTTCCGGTCAACGGCAGCTTCAACGTGAAGGAAATCTTCACCGAGCTCCGCATCCCGATCGCGCAGGACAGCTGGGTCTACGACTTCTCGATCACCGGCGGCTATCGCTACTCGGACTACAGCACCGGCAATAGCACCGACACCTACAAGATCGAAGGCGAGTTCGCCCCGATCCGCGACTTCCGCATCCGCGGTGGTTACAACCGGGCGGTCCGCGCGCCGACCATCCAGGACCTCTTCGCGCCGAACCGCGTGGCCCTCGACGGCTCGTCGGACCCGTGCTCGGGCCGTGTCCTCACTGCAGCCGACCGCGGCTGTCTCGCCCAGGGCCTGCGCGTCGGCCAGTTCGTCGCCCCGAACCCGGCCAGCCAGTACAACGGGTTCGTCGGCGGCAACACCAACCTCAACCCGGAAGTGGCCGACACCTACACCGGCGGCGTGGTGCTTCAGCCGCGCTTCCTGCCGGGGTTCACCGCCAGTGTCGACTACTTCAACATCAAGGTGAAGGGTGCGATCGGGGGCATCGGCGCCGACACGATCCTCACCGCCTGCACCGCCACGGCCGATCCGTTCTTCTGCGGCCTCGTCCGGCGCGATGCGACCGGCTCGCTGTGGCGCTCGGCCAACGGCTTCGTGACCAACGTCACGCAGAACATCGGTGGCCTCAAGACCGCCGGAATCGACGGCCAGGTCAACTACCGCACCGAGATCGGGAACGCCGGCACGCTGACGTTCAACTTCCTCGGCACCTGGCTCGACAAGCTGACCACCGACACCGGGGTGAACATCCCGGGTTCGGACCAGACCTACGACTGCGTCGGTCTCTACGGCAACGTCTGCGGCACCCCGACCCCCAAGTGGCGCCACCAGGCCCGCCTTGGCTTCAACCTGAAGAACGGTCTGGGCGCCTCGGTCCGCTGGCGTCACTTCGGTTCGGTGACCCTCGACGCGCTCGAGACCAACACCAACCTGCGCGATACCAGCACGGCGGGTCCGGCTCCGGGCGGCGCGGCGCGTCCGGGTGCGGCCGGCTTCAAGGCGGTCAACTACTTCGACCTGTCGCTGACCTACGAAGCGGGTGACCACTTCAACTTCGTGGTCGGCGCGAACAACCTGCTCGACAAGTCGCCGCCGACCACCGGCTCGCAGGCTTGCCCGGCGGGTTCGTGCAACGGCAACACCTATGCGCAGGTGTATGACGCCCTCGGGCGCTACATCGTCGCCGGGATCCAGATTGATTTCTGATCCTTCGAACGGGTACACGGGAAATGGCGGGCCGAAAGGTCCGCCATTTCTGTTTGTGCCAGACCCCGTGACCGCGTGACCCACGCCGAAGCCCTTGCCCGCCTCGCGCAGTTTCCCGCCCATGACCCGGCGGCGGCGCTGGGTGCGGGGCTGGCCGTGATCAACGCGGGCTATCCCGAGCTCGTCCTGCCTGCCGCCCGGGCGCTCGCCGCGCGCCATCCGGGTCACGTCAAGGCGCATCAGCTGCTCGGCCTCGCCGCGCGCGCCGCGGGCGAAAGCGTCATCGCCCACGAGGCCTTCCGCACCGCCGCCGCACTCGCCCCGCGCGATGCGCTGATCGCCCATTCGCACGCCCGCACCGCGCTGGAGGCGGGCCTTCCGGCCGCCGACCTCTTCGCCGCCGCCGCCGCGCTCGCCGCCCAGGACGGCGCGGTGCTGATGGGCGAGGCCGCCGCGCTGCTCCAGGAGGGGCGCGCCGAGGAGGGCGTGGCGCTGCTCGACGGCCTACTGGCCGCCAACCCGCTGTGGATCGACGGCCACCGCAGCCGCGCCGCCCTCGCCGGCCAGATCGGCCGCGACCCGCTCGCCGCCGCGCGCGCCGCGCTCGCCCGCCACCCAAGCGAGCCCGCGCTCCACCACCTCCTTGCCGCCCTCGCCATACTGTCGCGCGACCTCGCTGCGGCTGCGGCGGAGGGCGAGGCGGACCAC
>JBJTSG010000054.1:0-11057 GCA_046076505.1 Erythrobacter sp.
GTTGATCCTCGCGAGCGTGTGGGTGTGGATGATCATCGTCTCCTTCACGCTCCGGATCGGCAAGATGCGCAAGCTTTCCCGCGAGTACGAGGAGGAGTTCTGGGAGCAGCGCGATCACGAGGCGCTGCTGAGCAAGCAGGCGAGGAAGGACATCCCCGCCGCGCGCATCGCCGGCGCCGGGCTCGACGAGTGGAAGAAGTCGACCGCCAAGCAGCCGGTCGACCGTGACGCCGCCCGCCAGCGCATTGCCGCGGCGATGGAGAGCCAGATCGCCGAGGAGGCGGACGAACTCGCGGGGCGGCTGAACTTTCTCGCCACGGTCGGTTCGGTTGCGCCCTTTGTCGGCCTGTTCGGGACCGTGTGGGGGATCATGAACTCCTTCTTCCAGATCGGCGCGCAGCAGAGCGCGTCGCTGGCCGTCGTCGCCCCCGGCATCGCGGAGGCGCTGTTCGCCACCGCCATCGGCCTCTTCGCGGCGATTCCCGCGGTGATCGCCTTCAACCGCTTCGGCGGCGCGGTCGACCGCTACGAGGCGACCCTCCAGCGCTTTGCCGACAAGCTCCACATGGGGCTGAGCCGCGAACTGGACCGCGCCTGATGGGCATGGGCCTATCCTCCGGCGGTCGTCGCCGCGGCAAGCGCTCGCGCCGCGCGGCGATGTCCGAGATCAACGTGACGCCCCTCGTCGACGTGATGCTGGTGCTGCTCATCATCTTCATGGTGACGGTGACTCTGCCGGCGGTGGGCGTGCCCATCGAACTGCCCGAGAGCCGCGCCGCGCCGGTCGAGGAGAAGCCCGACCAGATCACCGTCTCGATCAATGCCGCGGGCACGATCTATATCGAGGAGGACCCCGTTCCCGCCGGTGGGCTGCCCGCGGCACTCGCGGCGCTCCAGCGGGGGGGCGAGCCCCCGCTGATCGTCCTGCGCGGCGACCGCTCGCTCGATTACGGTCGTGTGATGCAGGTGATGGGCGAGCTCGGCCGGGCCGGGTTCACCTCGATCTCGCTGGTCACCGACGGTTCAGTTTCGCCGCCATAGCTCAGGGGTGGTGATGGGCGAGAGAACCTTCCGCAACGACGAGAAGATCGGCCTGGCCGCGGCGCTGGTGCTGCACGGGGCGCTTGTCGCCGTGCTGCTGATGCAGGCGGTGCGGCAGGAGGTCGTGGTCTTCCCCGAACGCATGACGGTGAGCCTTGCGACCGAGGTGGGCCTCGAAGCGGCCGCGCCCGATCCCGTGTCCGAGAGCCGTGCCTCGGTTGCCCCGACGCTCGCGCCCGAGCCTGCGCCGCCCGCGCCGCCCGCGCCGCCGCAGCCCGCGCCGCCGCAGCGCGTGGAGCGCACGCCGCCGCAGCCGCAGCCGCGCCCCCAGCCATCCGCCGCGCCGCGTCCGCAGACCGCGCCGATCCAGCCGTCCCGTGACCGTTCGCGTCCCGATCGCGCTGCTCCCGCGCCGCGTCCCTCGGCCGCGCCTGCGCAACGCTCCGCCCCCTCACCCGCCCGTACCGCGCCGGCGCGCCCCGCCGGCGGCAGCCGCATCGGCGACGACTTCCTCGAGGGCAGGGGTTCATCCACCAAGACGCAGGAGACGCGTGCGCCAGCTGCGAAATTCGGATCCGCCGAGCGCGCCGCTCTCGCGAGCGCGATCACCCGCCAGCTGCGCCCCAACTGGGCTGCACCTTCGGGGCTCGAAGCCGAGCTGCTCGTCTCGACCGTTTCGTGGGAGCTGAACCCCGACGGCACCTTGAAGGGCACGCCGCGCTGCAAGACCGCGCCGTCGAGCATCACCGACAGCAATCGCCCGCAGGCGGCGCTGCATTGCGAGCGGGCGATCCGCGCTGTGCAGCGCGCCGCACCGTTCAATCTCCCCGACCAGTTCTACGACCGCTGGAAAGCGCTCGAGTGGCAATTCGACCGAAGGCTGTGACATGACCAAGACGCTGACCCTGCTCCTTTCCGCCGCGCTGCTGGCGAGCCCGCTGGCCGCGCAGGACCTCGGTGCGCCGATGGCTGCCGAACAGCGCGTCGAGCGCGTCCAGGTCGAAGGCCAGACGGACGACGACGGCCCGCTGCGCGGCACCGTCACTGACGAGAGCGCGTGGTCGGACATCGGCATCGCCATCCCCGCTTTCGCCACCGACGCCAACCGCCCGACCCCGGCGAACGAAGCTGGCACGGCGGCGCTCGGCCGCGAGATCTCGCGCGTCATCACCGCCAACCTCAGGAACAACGGCCTGTTCAAGCCGGTCGGCCCCGACAGCCTGCCCGCGCCGGGCTTTCCGCAGATCACCGCGCCGGTGTATGAAACCTGGAGCGGGCGCGGCGCTGAGATGCTGGTGCAGGGCTACGTCCGCGCCCGCGAGGACGGGCGACTGGTGGTCGGCTGCTACCTCTATGACGTAAGCTTGCAGAACCAGCTCGTGCGGGAGGGATGGGTGGTCGCGCCCGGCGACTGGCGGCGCGCGGCGCACAAGTGCTCGGACCTGATCTTCTCGCGCCTGACCGGCGAGAGCCCGTTCTTCGACAGCCGCATCGCCTATATCGCCGAGACCGGCCCCAAGGACCGCCGTGTGAAGCGCCTCGCGGTGATGGACTCGGACGGCGCGAACCACCGCTTCCTCACCCTCGGCAGCGCCACCGCGCTTACCCCGCGCTATTCGCCCGACTATTCGAAAATCCTCTACCTCTCCTATGTCGACGGCAACCCGCGCATCTACGTTTACGACATCGGCAGCGGCAAGCAGACGCTGGTGACCGAAAACAGGAACCCCACCATCGCCCCGCGCTGGTCACCGGACGGGCGCTACATCCTCTTCTCGATGGCCGTCGCCGGCAACACCGACATCTACCGCATCCCCGCGACCGGAGGCCAGGCGGTCAAGCTCACCGACAACCCCGGGATTGACGTCGGTGGCTCCTATTCGCCCGACGGCACCAAGATCGTCTTCGAGAGCGATCGGTCGGGCAGCCAGCAGTGCTACATCATGGACGCCGACGGGAAGAACCAGCGCCGCATCAGCTTCTTCGGCGGACGCTGCGCGACGCCCGAATGGAGCCCGCGCGGCGACCAGATCGCCTTCACGCGGATCGCCGGGGACTTCAACATTGCGGTGATGAACACCAGCGGCGGGGCCGTGCGCACGCTCATCAACGGCTGGCAGGACGAGGCCCCGACCTGGGCGCCCAACGGCCGCATCATCCAGTTCTTCCGCACGGAACGAAACTCCGGCCGATCGGGTATCTGGCAGGTCGACCTCACCGGCCAGAACGAACGCCGCCTGCCCACGCCGGTCGATGCCTCCGACCCTGCGTGGGGCCCGATCCGTCCCTGAGGCGTGTCACAATCCCGCCGCCTTGAGCTTCAAGGATGCCGCCATCCCAGCAACCGCTTGAAAGGAACGATGATGAACCGGAAGATCGCGATGATCCTGCTGCTCGCCTCGGCGACCGGCCTTGCCGCCTGCGCGAAGAAGGCGCCTGCCGACATTCCGCCCCCGCCGCAGACTGAACCGACAGCTGCCCCGAGCACTGGCCCCACGCAACCCGTCGGCGCGCAGCCGGGCACGCAGGCCCATTTCGAGCAGGCCGTCGGTTCCTCGACCACGATCTACTTCGACACCGATCGCTACAATATCGATTCGCAGGATGCCGCCGCGCTCCAGACCCAGGCGCAGTATTTCGCGCGCTTCCCGCAGCTGACCTTCACCATCCAGGGCCACGCCGACGAGCGGGGAACCCGCGAATACAACCTCGCGCTGGGCGAGCGGCGCGCCAATTCGGCCAAGGCCTACCTCGTCAGCCTCGGTGTCGACGCGAACCGCATTGCGGTGGTGAGCTACGGCAAGGAGCGCCCGGTCGCGCTCGGCTCGGACGAGGCCTCGTGGGCGCAAAACCGCCGCGCCGCCTCGGTGATCATCAACTGATCGTCAGATCCCGCGCAGGCCGGGCGCGAGCTCGGTCTGCGCGGCCGGCGCCGGCGCGTGAAAGCCGGCCAGCTCGCGCGCCGAAGTGACCACGCACAGCCCGGCGAGCGCAAGCACACAGAAGAGGCTGGAGAGGGTCAGTTGCGGGCTCATCATCCGGTCTTTCATGGGCGCACCGTGATAGGGTCGCCGATTCTGGTTTTGCACTGCAACATTTCACATTGCAACCGGTTCCTGTGTTTGCACGCCTTCCCATCGCGGGCCACAGGGCCTAGATGGGATGCGTGACCGGATCGACCAACGACATGACGCCTGACGCCTTTCGGGTGCAGCCATGAGCCGCGCCGGCCGGTCCACCGACTGGGGCTTCCCGCGCTGGCGGGGCTACGGCTCCTCGCAGGAGGCCGCGACGGTGCGGATCTGCGACCGCCACGGCTGCGACGAACGCGGCGACTGCCCCGCGCCCAAGGCCCCCAACAGCCGCGAGCGGTGGTATTTCTGCCAGAAGCATGCCGCCGAATACAACGCTAAGTGGGATTACTTCGAAGGTCTCGAGAAGGCCGAGAAAGAGGAGCGCGCCCGTGCCGAGCGGCAGGAAAGCGCCGGCTATGCCGAGAGCGCGCACTATGGCTGGGCGGGTTCGGGCGACGGCTCGCGCTCGGCCGACGAGATGCGCGCGCTCGAGGTGCTGGGGCTGGAGGCGGACGCGGATTTTGAAAGAATCAAGAAGGCCTACCGCGCCCGTGCCAAGGAAGTGCACCCTGACGTGAAGCCGGGCGATGCCGAGGCGGCCAAGCAATTCCAGCTGATCCAGACCGCCTACGAAGTCCTGCGCGCCGCCGAGGAACGGCGCGAGTGGCGGGGATGAAGCAGGGGCCTCAGTAGCTGCTGGCCACCGACACCACCCGGTCGAACCGCCGCGCGGCGAGATCGTCCGGCCGGATCAGATATTGCACCACCCCGTCACCGAGCGCGAAGCCGGGCGTGCTGTGGCTCGGCAGTTCGAGCAGGAGGACGTATTCGTCCATCAGCTCCTCGACATCGCCCTGCACGTAGCTCGGCGGGCCGAGCAGGCGCGCCGGCACGTTTGCGTGCAGGCGGCGCTGTCCCGCAAGAGCGCCTGCCGACTTCAGCGCGGCATATTCCTCGCGGGTGCCGTGCTTGATCCGGTCATATGGCTCGTAGGACATGCTCTCGCTGGCAAGGGCATGCAATGCCATCGCCTCGTCGATAAAGGATTGTGGCACCCGGTCCAGCGCCGCACTTCCGGCGCCAAGGCTGAGATCGACAGCCTCGAGAGCAAGACGATCGAAGCCGGACCGGAAGATTGCCTGACGCGTTTCCAGCCACTGCCAGATGTCATCGGCGATAGGCTGATCGAGCGGCGTTCCCATCGGGCGCTGGCAACCGAGCCGATAGAGCTCCCTGGCCTCTCCCGTCCACAGCGCGACGGCAGCGCGCCGCTCGTCATCGGACATGCCGGGGAAGGCGCTTTTCACTTCGTAACTCTCGGCCCAGTCCAGTTTCCCGATCATCCTTGCCGCGAGGTGACGCACCGCCGCGAAATCGTGCGGGTAAGCGGGGAAGGGGCGGGCGAAAGGTTTGTGAGGATCCGGCTGATCCGGGATCGGCCCACCTTCCCCGCCGCCCTTCTCGATCGTCAGCAGGGCTTCGGCCATGGACGGCACTTCGGCCCAGAACAGGTGCCCGCCCTGGTTCCCGTCATCGCTCTCGTCAAGGTCTGCCAAGCGCGACAGATCGAGGCCGACCGGGGTGAACGGAAAGCGCGGCATCATGCGCGGGATGTAGTCGCGGGCATTGTCAACCTTGGCGGTGCAGCCGGGCTGAGACATGCCCTGATCGCCGAAGATCGGCGGCGCATCGGCAGGGAGGGGGATTTCGGCCCAGCCCTCGGTCGGGCCGGGGTGGTGGAGGAAGGCCTCGATCCGCGATCCGGGATCGCCTTCACCCCATTCGAGGTCCATGAAGCAGTAGAGTACGCCGTCGGTCGGCAGAAGGCCGTTCGCGTCCTGCGCGGCGAGTTCCTCGCAGTCCCACTGCATCATGAAGGTCAGCGGCCGGCCCTCGCTGCCGTGGCGGCGCGGCCACTGGAAGCCTTCGGGGCCGATCGGCTGCCCGCCGAAGAACGACAGCCCGTCCTTGCCCGGGCCTTGCGGGAGCAGGGTGCGGAACACGATCGCGTGGCGGCGCGCTGCGTCGATGGCGTCGGGGCGCGGGCCTGCGGGTGGGGGTGAGGGGGCGTTGCTCTCGGCGATGGCATGGAGCAGCTCGCCCGCGGTCATCTGGCCGAGCACGGGGTGGTCGATGGCCGGTTCGTCGAGGCTGGCGTAGTCGCTCACCGGTTCGTCAAAACGCTCGTGTGCGATGACGGGTTCTTCGGGGCTGGCATGTGCGATCACCGGCTCCTCGGTGCGCGCCTCATCGAACATCGGCGCGTCAAGGCTGGCCTCGCTGCGCAGGCTGCGTCTGCGGGTGGAGGGCGCGGCGGCGGGTTCTTCTGCCTCGGGGGCCTCCTCGCGCCCGCGCCGCCGCGAAAGCACGAAGGCGCCGAGCACGGCGAAGGCGATAAGGGCGACCGTCAGCCCGGCCATGGTGGTGATATCCATCAGCGTTCCCGTGACACGATAGCGCCCGCCCGGTGGCGGGGTCAGGGTGCCGCTTTAGCGCCATGTGGTTAATTTCCATTTGTCGCAAGCACTTGGCCGCTGCCGCGCGCCCGATGCCCGCGCGAGGTGGAAAGGGTGTTCCTACACGCCCCCGTGTGACCGCCTGCGCGGATGGCCTGCTCTTTTCCCCTTTCTGCGTGCGCTCACGGCTGAACGGATGGCGGCGGGCCCGCGAACCCCTTCCCCGCCGCGTTGATCTGGGGATCGGGGTTGTCGTTCCACCAGGCGACGTCGGTCCAGGGGCGCACGTCGACCTCGTGGCTCCAGCAGTTGCGGGGCTGGTGGGCGAGGTGCCAGTAGGTCTCGGCGAGCGCGGCGGGATCGATCACGCCGTCGGTACCCTTGCCCTGCTTGAACGCCTCGAACCTGTCGCCCAGCAGCTTGCCGAGCGTGTCGGGCGCATCGACCGCGCCGTCCACTACCACGTGGGCGACGTGGATGCCCTTGGGAGCGAATTCGGCGTTGAGGGTCTGGCACAGCATCCGCCGCCCGCCCATCGCCGCGGCGTGGCTGTGCTGCCCGGCATTGCCGCGCACCGCCGCCGTGGCCGAGGTGACGAGGAGCGTGCCGTGCGGGCCGCCGTCGCGGGCGCGCTCGACCATGTGCGGGAAGAGCGCATGGGCGAGGCGGAACACGCCATAGGTGCCGAGCCGCCAGCCGAGCTCGAAGATGCGGTGCGGGGTCTGGTCGAGCGCCCGGTTCCCGATCTGCGCGCCGAGGTTGTAGAGCGCGGCCCGGATCGGGCCGATGTCACGCTCCGTACGCTCGACAAGCTCCTCGATGGTGCCGTCCTCCGCGGCGTTGAGGAGGGTGCCGGTGGCGGAGCCTCCCGCCGCCTCGATCTCGCCCACCATGCGCCTGAGCCCTGCCTCGTCCGAGCGGCGGACCAGTACCGCGTGATAGCCGCCAGCGGCGAAGCGCAGTGCGGCATTGCCCCCGATCCCGGCACCCGCGCCGATCACGAGGAACACGGGTTTGCGGCTGTCGGTCATGCGTTCGTCCCTCCCCATCGGCCCAACCCTGACCCCTCCCGCAAGCGGGAGGGGAACGAGACTTGCCGAGCCGCAGGCGAGGCTAGTCGCAGCAGGGTGGGCGCGGCAACCTAAACGTGCTCGAGCGCCTGCGCGAAATCGGCGATGAGGTCGTCCGGGTCCTCGATGCCGATGCTGACGCGCACCAGGTTGTCGGTGATGCCGAGCAGGTCCTTCCTCGCCTGCGGGACCGAGAGGTGGGTCATCGAGGCGGGGTGGCTCGCCAGCGTCTCGGTGCCGCCGAGGCTGACCGCAAGCTTGGCGATGGTGAGGTTGTCGAGGAAGGCGAAGCACTCGGCCTCGCCGCCCTTCAGGAACAGCGAGAAGGTCGATCCGGCACCGAGGCAGTGGCGGTCGTAGATGTCCTGCTGGCGCGCGTCGGCGATGAAGCCGAGGTAGCCAAGGCCCTCCACCTTCGGGTGATCGCGCAGGAAGGCGCAGACCTTCGCGGCGTTCTCGCCGGCGCGCTGCATGCGCAGCTCCACCGTCTCCAGCGAGCGGAGCAGCATCCACGCCGTGTTGGGATCGACGATCCCGCCCATCGTGTTGCGCAGCGCCCGCACCGGCGCGATCCACCTCTTCGCGCCCGCGATCGAACCCGCCACGAGGTCGGAGTGACCTCCGACATACTTGGTCAGCGAATAGGCGACGATGTCCGCCCCGTGATCGAGCGGGCGCGACCAAAGCGGGCCGAGGAAGGTGTTGTCGATGGCAATCGGGCAGTCCGGAATCGCCGCGTCACGCGCATCGCGCACCGCCTCGACATCGACCAGCGCGTTGGTCGGATTGGCGGGGCTCTCGAGGTAGATCATCGCGACTTTGCCCCCGCGCTCGGCGGCCTGGGCCTTCGCCTTTGCAAGCACCGCGTCGAGCTCCTCCCGGGTCGCACCTGCCGGGAAATCGACATAGGTGACGCCGAAGCGGCTCAGCACCTTGGCGACAAAGCCTTCCGAGGCGGCATAGAGCGGGCCGGAGTGGACGATCACGTCGTTCTGGCTCGCATAGGCCATCATCAGGATGCAGATCGCGGTCATGCCGGAGGAGAAGGTCAACGCGTCCTCTGCGCCGTCCCACACCGCGAGGCGATCCTCGAGGATTTCCTGGTTGGGGCCGTTGAAGCGCGAATAGACGAGGCCCTCCGCCCCGCCCTCGCGCAGGCCGGTGATGCCCTCGAAGTGGCGCTTGCCCGCGGCTGCGCTCTCGAAGGCGAAGGTGCTGGTGAGGAAGATCGGCGGCTTCAGCGAGCCTTCCGAAAGCACCGGATCGAAGCCGTGCCCCATCATCAGGGTCGAGGGCTTGAGCGGGCGGCCCGCGATCTCGCGCTTGGCGGGCTTGGGCTTGCGGCGCGGGGTGGGAGTTTCGACGGCGTCGGTGGCGTCGGGCATGGGACGCGATCCTTCCTTGTGCTCACGCTCCCAGGAAGGCGGGAGCCGGTCGGCGACGGTCAGGGCACCCGTTCCTAACCTCCGCAGGAACGCCTCTCCGCTGCCGCCGCTGTGCTGGCGGCAGGCCTATTACGCGCGCACGATCCTTTCAAGCGGGCTTCCAAAGATTTCACGCAAGCGCTGCGATGAACCACACCACACCGACGATGAGCAGAGCCCCCGTCACGTCGAGCAGTGCGCCCGCCGTCACCATCCGGCCGATACGGATGCGCCCTGTCGCCCAGGCGATGGCATTGGGGCCGGTCCCGGCGGGAAGCATGAAGCCCCAGCTCGCTGCGATGGCGGCGGGCAGGGCGAGCAGTACGGGATCGACCCCGAGCGCCACGACGAGCGAGCCGACCACCGGCACGATCCCCGTCGCGGTGGCGACGTTGCTCGCGAATTCGGTGACGACGATCACCAGCACCACAACAGCGAGCGCGACGACGATCAGCGGCCAGCTCGCGAGCGGCAGCAGCGCCTTGCCGATCCAGTCGGCGAGCCCCGAGGCCTGCATTCCCGCCGCGAGCGCGAGGCCGCCGCCGAACATGAAGATCACGCTCCACGGCGCGCGTTCGGCCTCCTGCCAGACGAGCAGCGGCCGGCCGGTGCCGTCGGGGAGCAGGAACAGCGCGAGCGCGGCGATCACCGCGATGGTGCCGTCAGTCCATGAGCCCGGCGGCAGCAGTGGCGCGACCAGCGGCTGGGTGGTCCAGGCGAGGAAGGCGAGCACGAAGATCGGCACGAGCCGCAGTTCCGGCGCGGTCCAGCGCCCGTGGCTCTGGATTGCGGCGCGGGCCGCGGCGATGTCGAAGGGGTGGGCGGCGACGCGCTGCACCCGGGCGATGATCCAGCCTGCGAGCGGTACGCCGAGCAGCACCATCGGCACGCCGTAGAGCGACCATTCGAGGAAGGTGATGCGCACGCCGACGATCTTGTCGAGCAGCCCGACGGCGATCGCGTTGGTGGGCGAGCCGACGATCGTGCCCAATCCCCCGATGCTGGCGGCGAAGGCGATGCCCATCGGCAGTGCGCCCGCGATGCCGTGCTGCGGGACCCCCCCTTCGGCGTCCGCGACGCTCCCGCCGCCCTCGAGCACCGCGAGCGCCATCGGCATCATGATGAGCGCGGTCGAGGTGTTCGAGATGAACATCGACAGGAGCGCGGTCGAGAGCATGAAGGCGATCATCAATCGCACCGGCCCGCCGTTCGCCCCCACTGCGCGCAGGATCGCGAGGCTGAGGCGGCGGTGCAGCCCGGTGCGCTCGATGGCGAGCGCGATGAACGCGCCGCCCAGCAACAGGAACAGGATCGGCGAGTAATAGGTCGCCGCCGTCGCCTCGGCATTGGAAACGCGGGCGAGCGGGAGGATGATGAAGGGCAGGAGCGCGGTGACGGTGAGCGGCACCGCCTCGGTCATCCACCAGGCCGCCATCCACACAGTGAGGCCCGCTACAGCCCACGCCCCTGCGCTCATCCCGGCAGGCGGGGCGAGAAGGAGTGTCAGCGCAAAGGCCAGCGGCCCGAGAGCAAGACCGATCCGGCGTGCAATCATGCGATGGTGGCTCCGCCGTGCATCTGGCGGGCCTAACAGCAGGCTGGCGGTGCGGGCAAGTGGGGGCTAAACACCGCGGGAGCGGTCGCGCGCCCGTTCCACAATCTCGCGGGCCGCGGCATAGGTGACACCGCCGCGCGGAAACTCCCTGAAAGCCCCCGTGGACCAGTACTCGTAACCTAGCGGCCCGAAGGTGTCATGGCTTCTTCGCTCGTTGTCGGCAGGAGGCTGCAAAGGCTTAAAGGCAAGGCCGGACAACTTGTGCTGGCGCCACGCATCCACAAGCATTTCATCCCAGATCATGTACCGCCAGAGGCGGGCACAGATGAAGGCGTGGCGATCTTCGACTATCGCGTCGTCCCAGACGATATCGAACGGGCAATGGACTTCGCGGAAGGCGAGATCCGTGGTGCGGGGATGGAGGGCGAACCTGGACC
>JBJTSG010000055.1:0-3100 GCA_046076505.1 Erythrobacter sp.
GCCGCGCAGCACGTCGATCCGCTGTCCGCCCTGCTCGAACGAGCGCCTGAGGCCGCGCAAGGACACGATGGGCGCGCCGCTATTCATAACGCAGCACCTGCACCGGATCGGTGTTCGCCGCCTTAAGCGCGGGGTAAAGCGTCGCGAGGAAGCTCATCGTCAGCGCCAGCACCACGATGCCGAGGATCTCCCACGGATCGGTGCGCGAGGGCAGTGTCGAGAGGAAGCGCACCTGCGGGTCCCAGATCTGCTGCCCGGTGGCGAAGGCGATGAAGTCGACGCTGCTTCAGGCGGTCGGCCTTCTCGAAGGCGGCTTTCAGGGCTCCATCGCCATTGCCGGGCAGAAGGCGGAAGCCATGCAGGGCGACGCGCGCACCGAGCTGCGCCGCGAGCACCTGGGCTTCGTGTACCAGTTCCACCATCTCCTGCCCGATTTCGACGCGCGCGAGAACGTGGTGATGCTGCAGATGATCCGCGGCGTCGCGCGCGCCGATGCCGTGGCGCGGGCGGACAGCCTGCTCGCGAGCCTCGGGCTGGCCGAGCGCCTCTCCCATCGGCCGAGCCAGCTCTCCGGCGGCGAACAGCAGCGCGTCGCGGTCGCGCGTGCGCTCGCCAACCGGCCGACGCTGGTGCTGGCGGACGAGCCCACCGGCAATCTCGACGAGCACACCTCCGATACGGTGCTCGCGCAGTTCCTCGCGCTGGTGCGCGGCGAGGGCAGTGCGGCGCTGGTCGCGACCCATAACGAACGCCTCGCCGCGCGCATGGACCGCGTCGTCCGCCTCAAGGAAGGCGTGCTGATCTAGGATAGTCGGCAAGGGCTTCTGGCCGCCGCACATTTCGCGGCGACAAGGAGAACGCCGGCATGTCCGACCATCCCAGCACTTTCGGCGGCAGCACCGCCCCATCCGGCGAGAAGGCGTGGGAGGATCGCGCCTCGCTCCTGCGGGCAGCGCAGGACACCTTGCTCCCCGGCAGTGAGACCCCGCTCCTGTGCGGCCCCTTTGCGGAGATGATCCGGCACCTCGTGCAACTTCCCGAGGAAGAGCGGCAGGCCTACGTGATCGCCAAGGCCGGCGACCGGACCTACGGCGCCGAGGAAGCGATCGCGCTTGCCAGCGAGCCCGGTTTTCCCGCAGAAGACCCGGGCTGAATCAACGCGCCAAGGGGCCCCATGACGACCATCGCCGATTTCACCGTGACCACCAACCGCGGCGAGAGCCTCGCATTGAAGGACAAGCTCGGCAAGGTGCTGCTGGTGGTGAACACCGCGTCGAAGTGCGGCTTCACCCCGCAATATGACGGGCTGGAAAAGCTGTATCAGCAGTTCAAGGACCGGGACTTCGAAGTGCTCGGCTTTCCCTGCAACCAGTTCGGTGCGCAGGAGCACGGCAATGCCGATGAGATCGCCGAGTTCTGCAAGGTCAATTTTGGCGTCACTTTCCCGCTGATGGCGAAGATCGACGTGAATGGCCCGGGCGCCTCGCCGCTCTACGACTGGATGAAGAGCGAGGCGAAGGGGTTGATGGGTTCGACCTCGGTCAAATGGAACTTTACCAAGTTCCTGATCGACCGGCAGGGCCGGGTAGTGAAGCGCTATGCCCCGACCGACAAGCCCGAGGCGATCGCCAGGGATATCGAAAAGCTCCTCTAGCATTCGCTTCGTCATTGCGAGGAGCGAAGCGACGCGACGCGGCAATCCATGGTCGGAGCCTCAAGCTGGCCAGATCGCCGGCCCATGGATTGCTTCGCTCCGCTCGCAATGACGAGATGGAGCCAGTTTCCTGTGGAAGCCACCCTTGGCGCTGGCACGCGCAGTAAGCATATTCGCCTGCATGCCCTTCGCCCCCTTCGTCCCCTTGCGCGTGCTGTCGTCCTATTCGATGCTCGAAGGGGCGATCGATCCCAAGGACATCGCCAAGCTTGCCAAGGAGCGCGGCTTTCCGGCGATCGCGATTTGCGACCGCAACGGGCTTTACGGGATCATGGCCTTCGCCGCCGCCTGCAAGGGCGAAGGGGTGCAGCCGATCATCGGCACGCTGCTGGGCGTCGCGCGCGGGGACGAACGATCCGTGGTCGATTACCTGCCGCTCTATGCGCAGGACGATGCAGGGTATGACAACTTGTGCCACCTCGTCTCCGCGGCGCATCTTGATCGCCCGGTCGAGCGCGATCCGCATGTGACGCTCGCCGACCTCGAGGGCCGCACCGAGGGTCTGATCGCGCTCACCGGCGCGGGAGAGGGCGGGCTGACCAGACTGCTCGCGGAAGGCCAGCACGAGGCCGCGGGGAAGCTCGCCGACAGCTTGCAGGCATTGTTCCCCGGCCGCCTCTACATCGAGATCGCCCGCGCCGGTGATCCCGTCTGCGAGCGCGCCGAGGAAGCGCTGATCGACCTGGCCTACGCCCGCGATCTCCCGCTCGTCGCGACCAACCCAGCGAACTTTGCCGAGCCGCACATGCACAAGGCGCACGACGCCATGCTGTGCATCGCGCACTCCACCCAGATCGATGCCGAGGAGCGCCCCCGCTCGAACCCGCAGGCCTTCGTCAAGCCCGCGAGCATGATGGAGGAGGTCTTCGCCGACCTCCCCGAGGCGACCGCCAACACTCTTGTCATCGCCCAGCGCTGCGCTTTCGCGCCGCCCTATCGCAAGCCGATCCTCCCCAGCCTTGCAGGCGACCTTTCAGGCGAGGCGAAGATGCTCGCCGAGGACTCGCGCAAAGGGCTGGAGGCGCGCCTCGCCGCCTATCCCGATCTCACCGAGGAGGAGCGCAAGGTCTATTTCGACCGCCTCGAATTCGAGATCGACGTGATCGTGAAGATGGGCTTCCCGGGCTACTTCCTGATCGTTGCCGACTTCATCAAGTGGGCCAAGGAACAGGGCATCCCGGTGGGTCCGGGGCGCGGTTCGGGGGCGGGCTCGGCGGTCGCCTGGGCGCTGACCATCACCGATCTCGACCCGATCCGGCTGGGCCTGCTGTTCGAACGCTTCCTCAATCCCGAACGCGTGTCGATGCCCGACTTCGACGTCGATTTCTGCCAGGACCACCTAATTTTTCCACAGCTTCCATAATTTCGGGAATTGTTAAACCAAAT
>JBJTSG010000056.1:0-19444 GCA_046076505.1 Erythrobacter sp.
CGGCCGAAGCGTTCATCGCAAGCGTCGAGCCCGCCGAGCGTCGCGACGAAGCCCGCGCGCTCGACGCACTGTTCCGCAAGGTGACCGGATGCGAACCGAAGATGTGGGGGCCGAGCATCATCGGCTATGGCGAATATGCGACAATCTACGACAGCGGGCGCAAGGTGCATTCGCTCAAGATCGGCTTCTCCCCGCGCAAGGCCAAGCACTCGCTCTATCTCTCGTCCGGCTATCATGACGAGGCCGGCGCCGCGGCGCGCGCGGCGGCGCTGGCGCGATTGGGCAAGCACGAGACCGGCAAGGGATGTCTCTACGTCAAGAAGCTCGCCGACGTCGACCTGGCGGCGCTTGAGGATCTGATCGCGAACGGCTGGGCGACGATGCAGCGGGTCTTTCCCGACAGCTAGACCCCGGCGTACCACTGGTAGCCGGCGACATCCTCCCAGTAGCCGCCGCCGCCCTTGCCGATATCGTCGAAGCTCGTCACCGCCTCGATAGCCTTCACGTACTTCGCCTGCTTGTAGCCCAACTGCCGCTCGATCCGCATCCGCAGGGGGGCGCCGTTCTTCTCCGGCAGGGGTTCGCCGTTCAGGGAATGGGCGATGATGGTCTGCGGATGGTAGGCGTCGACCATGTCGATGCTCTCGTAATAGTCGTGGCCGTTCAGCGTGTCGGCGCAGCGGAAGACGATGAACTTCGATTGCCTCTTCACCTTCGCCGCATCGAGCAGGTGGGCGAGCTGCGGGCCGGTCCATTCGCCGATCGCGCTCCACCCCTCCACGCAGTCGTGGCGGGTGATTTGGGTGCGCTGGGGCAGGGCCTTGACCTCGGCAAGGGTGAGCGCGAGCGGCTGTTCGACGAGCCCCGTCACCGCGAGCCGCCAGTCAGGAAAGCCGCTTGCGAGCTGCTCCTGGTAGAAGGGGTCCGCGACCGTCACCGAGCCGTTGCCGCGGAAGGTCGGCGAGCGCTGGTCGCGCGTGTATTCCTTGGCAAGCCCCTGCCTGCCCGCAAGCGCGCGGTGGACGGCGCGGTGGCCGTCCTCAGCGGCCGTGAACAGGTCCTTGGCGGCCTCGCTGTCGTTGATCTTTGAACAGGCGGTCGCGCCGAGCGCGGCCATCCCGGCGAGGAGCGAACGGCGCGGCAGGTCAACCATGGGCGGGCACTCCCTCATCGGTGGCTGGCTCATGGGCGGGCGGCGGTGCCTCGGCTTCGGCCTCGTGCCGCTTACCGCCTGTGACCATCTCAAGGATCAGCCGCCAGTCGGCGAGCGCGAGCACGATGTGGATCGCGAAGAAGCCGGCGATCGCGAAGGCGGTGACGAAGTGCAGCGAGCGCGCGCTCTGGCGACCGCCCAGCAGGTCGATGAGCCACGGCGCGACCCCGCCGAAGCCGGGGCTGATCGCAAGCCCGGTGAACAGCATGATCGGCAGCAGCACGCCGAACACCATCCCGTAAAGGATGCGCTGCACAGGGTTGTATCCCGCTGCGTGAGCGCCTCCGGAATGGGCCTTCAGCGAGGCGATCACCCCGGCCGGAGTCCAGTCGGCGGGCCGGGTGGTGAGGTCGCGGCGGAAGTGACCGTTCGCCAGCATCGCGATCCAGATGAACAGGAGCCCCACGCCGAACGGCCAGGCCATGGTGATGTGCCAGTCGCGCGCCAGCGCAAGGTTGTAGTGCTGCGGGATCGTCGCCCAGCCGGGGAAGCGGATCACCGAGAGCCAGGCGTCCTTCGGATCGAAGCCGTAGTCGCCCCAGTAGAGATGGCGGTGGGCGTTGGAGATGTTGAGCCCGCTCATGAACAGCACGATGATCGCAGCGGCGTTGATCCAGTGCCAGATCCGCGTCGCGAGGCTGTGCTTCTTCGCCATTCCCGTCCCCCTCAGGCCTCCCCGCGTGCCATCCAGATCACGTCGCGCGGCTGATCGAGGAGGTGCTGTCCGCTGTCGATGAACAGGCTCTGCCCGCTCGCCAACGCGCCGCCTGCCAGGAACAGCGCGGCCTCGGCGATCTCGTCGGGGCCCGTCTTGCGTTCAAGAAGGTTGAGCCGGTGCGAGATTTCCGTTTCCTCCTCCTTCTGGTCGTGGCTGGCGAGGATCGCGCCAGGCGCGATACCGTGGATGCGCACGCCTCGGTCTTCCGCGAAGCCCTTCGCCAGCATGCCGATGGTTCCCGCCAGCGCGTGTTTAGACATGGTGTAGGAAAAGAAGTCGGGGTTCGTATTTTCGATTTTCATGTCGGTGACATGGATCACGCTGCGCACGCCCGGCCCGCGTGTGCGGGCGAGGAAAGCCTGGGCGAGCCGGGCCGGGGCGAGGGCGTTGACCTGCATCGCCTCCCGGTTCGTCGCCGGATCGAGGGCGGTTACACCGTCATAGTCGAAAACCGACGCGGAGTTGACTAGACACCGCCAGCCGGGTCGCCGCGCGGCCAAGTCGGTGACGACGGCGACCGCAGCCTCGTCGTCAAGGAGGTCGAAGCGGATCGTCTCCGCCGAGGGGAGCTCGGCTGCCAGCGCTTCCGCCTCGGTCGCCGAGGCACGGTGGTGGATGACGACGTGCCAGCCGGCGGCGGCGAAGCGCCGGGTGATCGCGGCGCCGATGCGCGTCGCCCCGCCGGTCACGAGAACGGCGGGGCGAAGATGGGTTTCGGTGCTGTCGGGGGAGGGCATGACGGCAGGGCTATCAGCGCGGGGCCTCCGCTTCAATCGGGGAGAGCGGTGCGGAGGGCCTCCCGCGCGTGCCGGCGCTCAGCGGCAGCGCAGCTCGCCGCGGTCGATCGCCCGGCCGAGCAGGCCACCGCCGACCGCGCCCAGCACGGTGCCCACGGTGCGGTCGCCGCGGGTGTCGATGGTGCGGCCGAGGAGCGCGCCCACGCCGGCGCCGATGACGAGGCCGGTGGTGCCGTTGTCGCGGCGGCAGTAGTAGTTGTTGCCGTCACGCCAGACCCGGTCGCCGCGCGACAGGCGGCGCGGTTCGTAGTAGCGGCCGCGGTCGTCGTAGATGCGGTGCTCCTTGGCGCGCTTGCCCCACGCCTTCGCATGGCGCGGCGGATCGGCCATGGCCGGCGTCGCGACCGGGAGCGTCATCGCGCCGGCGGCGAGGATGAGTGCGATCTTCTTCATGGCAGTTTTGTCCTTTCGGTTCTGGCTGCTTTTGGAAGAGAGGACTGCCCAACGGCGCTCCAGCAGGAAAGAGGCCGAGCGGTGGGGCGGGTGCCGCACGCGCCGGACACCCGCCCCGCCTCAACCCGCCTTAGCGGCAGCGCGACCCGCCGCGGTCGATCTCGCGGCCGAGGAGGCCGCCGCCGACCGCGCCGAGGATCGTGCCGAGGGTGCGATCGCCGCGGCGGTCGATCGTGCGGCCGAGCAGCGCGCCGGCACCGGCGCCGATCACGAGACCCGTGGTCCCGTCCTTGCGGCGGCAATAGGTCCGGCCGTCGTTGCCGCGCCAGTAGCCGCGGTCGTCGTAGCGACGGTAGTCGTCAAAGCGGCGGTCGTCCCAGCGGCCGCGGTCGTCGCGCCAGCGCCGGTCGTCACGCCAGCGGCGGTCGTAGCCGGCGCTGTCGTCGGCATAGGCCGAGGGCGCGGCGGTGTAGCTGGCGACCACCGGAGCGGGAGCCGCGGGGGCGCCGAAAGCCTGCGCGGGGACCGCCGTGGCGGCGATCGTTCCGGCGGCGAGGAGCAGAGCGAAGTTCTTCATGGTCGTTATCCCTGATGAGGGCTCCCCGATGGAGCACGACCCCTTTTCGTTCAGTTTGGAAGAACCTCAGCTGAACGATCTCGTCAGCGAAGAGCAGGATTTGTTCAGATTAGGCGGTTCCGGGATGAACCGTGGCTCAGCCGCGTTTCGCCGCCGCCTTTTCGCGCAGCCGCGGGGTGAGCGTGGAAAGATCGGCGAGTTCGGCGAACTCCTCGGGCGTGGCTTTCCCCGCGACCAGCGCGCGGAACACCCGCGCGATGCTCCATCCTGCCGCTCCGACGCTGATGCGTTCGAGCGAATCGCCGGCCGCGACCTCGCCGGGTTCGATCACCCGGAAATACCAGCCTGCGCGGCCGGTGCGGATGATGGCCGCGACCATGCCCTTGTGGCCGAAGCGGTGCTCGATCTTCCAGCAGGGTTGGCGCGGCTGGCTGACCTCGATCAAGGCCGTCCCGAGGCGGAAGCGGTCGCCGATGTGCACCATGTCCTCGATAAGCCCGGTGACGGCGAGGTTCGAGCCGAAGCCGCCCGGTTCGCTGAGCGCCGGGTGGTCGCCGATCTCCCCGCGCCAAAAAGCGTGGTGATCCAGCGGGTAGAGGTGCAGCGCCATCTCCGGCCCGCCGTGGACGCGCCGGTCGGCCTGCTCGTCGGGCGCGAGTCCCTCGGCGTGGATCTGGACCGGACCTTCCTGCGGGCGCTTCATGATCGCGCTGGTCTCGGCGCCGTGGAAGGGGCGGGCGGTGCCGGCACAGACGGCCTCGATGGTCCAGCGGGTCATGCTTTCCTCATGGTCAGGTCGATCCAGTCGCGCTGGGTGCCGTCGCTCGCCTTGCCGGCGTAGATCTCGTGCGCCTTGAGCGCGAAGCCGGCCTCGTCGTAGCGCGCGAAGAGCCAATCGGGCGAAGGGAAGTTATGGAGGCGGACGAGGAGGTCGCGGCCCTCGCCGTCGCCCAGCTTGTACGAGGAGAAGAACCACCCGCCGGGCAGCAGCGCGCGATGGATGCGGGCCAGGATGTTGGGGAGCGCGGCGCGCGGGGCGTGAAGCAGGCTCGCGTGGGCCCAGACGCCGGCATAGGCGGCCTCGGACTCGAGCTCGTGGAAGGCCATCACCCGCGCAGCCAAATTGAAGGCTTCGTTGGCGCGCTTGACCAGAGCCGGGGTGCCGTCGGTCGCGTCGACAACAAAGCCACGCTCCCGGATGCGCGCCGCGTCGCGCCCGCCGCCGCAGCCGAGTTCGAGCACGGTGCTGCCGGCGGGCAGGCGACCCAAGAAGGTTTCAAGCTGGTGGCTGCAATGCTCGCCCGAATGGAACACCCAGTGCGGCGCGCGCGCCTGGTAGAAGGCGATGGTGGCCGGATCGGTGCTCAAGCTTGCGCCGCAGCCCCAGCAGCAGCCGCCTCGCGGTCGCGCTGGGCGCGGGACTTCTTCTCGGCGGCGGTCTTCAATTGGCCGCAGGCGGCGTCGATGTCGCGCCCGCGCGGGGTGCGCACCGGGGCGGAGAAGCCGCCCTCGAAGACGATTTCGGAGAATCGCCGGATGCGCTCCGGGGTCGAGGTCTCGTAGCCCGCGCCAGGCCAGGGGTTGAAGGGAATGAGGTTGACCTTGGCGGGCAGCTTGTACTCGCGCAGCAGCCGGACAAGCTCGCGCGCGTCCTCGTCGCTGTCGTTCTTGTCCTTGATCATCACGTATTCGAAGGTGATGCGCCGGGCGTTCGAAGCGCCCGGATAGTCGGCGCAGGCCTGAAGCAGGTCGTCGATGCCGTACTTCTTATTCAAGGGCACAAGCTCGTCGCGCACTTCCTTGCGCACGCCGTGCAAGGACACCGCTAGGTTCACCCCGATCTCTTCGCCGCAGCGCTCCATCATCGGGATGACGCCGCTGGTCGACAGCGTGATGCGGCGCTTGGAGAGGGCGAGGCCGTCGCCGTCCATCACCAGTTGCAGCGCGTCGCGCACGTGGTCGAAATTGTAGAGCGGCTCGCCCATGCCCATCATCACGATGTTGGTGAGCAGGCGGCCATCTGCCGTGTAGTGGCCCGCCTCATCGTCCTCGTCGATCGCGTCGGCGTCCGAGACCATGGTGCCGCGCGGCCATTCGCCGAGCGCATCGCGGGCGAGCATCACCTGGCCGACAATCTCGCCGGGCGTGAGGTTGCGCACCAGCTTCATCGTGCCGGTGTGGCAGAAGGAACAGGTGAGGGTGCAGCCGACCTGCGAGGAGACGCACAAAGTCCCGCGCGTCTCGTCGGGGATGAACACCATCTCGAAATCGTGGCCGTCGGCGGTGCGCAGCAGCCACTTGCGGGTGCCGTCGACCGAGTGCTGGGCCTCGACCACATCGGGGCGGCCAACCACGAAGCGTTCGGCGAGCCACGGGCGCATGGGCTTGGCGATATCGGTCATCGCCTCGAAGTCCGTCACGCCGCGGTGGTAGAGCCAGTGGAACACCTGCTTGGCGCGCAGCTTGGCCGCCTTGGCATCGAGGCCTGCTTCCTCGAACAATTCGCGGATGCGCGGACGGGGGAGGCCGATGAGGTCGACGCGGCCATCGGCGCGCGGCGTGATGTCGCGCGCGGCGGGGACCGGGTCGACGTGCCCGGGGATGGTCATGAGTGCGGTATCGGCCATGAGTGGCGGCCATATAGTGCGCAAGGCGCGGTTTGGCGAGTCAGCGCTTTGCGCAGCCGACTGTGGCCGCATCCATCGCCGTTGCCGCGCCTGCCAGCGTGTAGCGGTCGGTGAAGGTGCCGCCCTTCGTACTCCGCGCCGAGACGCTCATCGCGCTCGCCGAGCGCAGTGCCGCCACGATTGCAGCGTCGCCTGCCGCGTCCCGCGCCCAGGCGTTGCGGCCCTTGGCGACCAGCTCGAAGCGCTGGCCGCCCACTACCAGCCGCACCTTCGCGGCCGGTGCGACGTCGCGCGAGAGGGCGAAGTAGACCGCGCCGCGCACCTGCCGCTCGGGCCAGTTCGAGACCGTGGCATAGCCCCCCGAGGACCCTTGCGCCTTGGCTATGGCATAGCAGCGCGCCGGCGAGGCGTCCTTGAACGCTGCCCAGTTCTCGTAGACGCCGAGGCTCTCGCGCGCGGCGAGCGGCGCGGCCGCGAGCAGCAGGAGAAGCGCACAAAGCCTAGTCATAGTCGATCGACAGCACTTCCCACTCCTTCGTGCCTGAGGGAAGGCTAACGGTCCGCAAATCCCCCACCATCGCACCGCGCAGCGCGCGCGCGAGCGGGGCGTTCCAGCCGATCCGGCCCCTGGCGGCGTCCTGCTCGTCGTCGCCGACCAGCGTGACAACCTGGCGATTGTCGTCCTCGTCAGCGATTGCGACCCGCGCGCCGAAGAACACCCGCGACCGGTCGACCGCTGCCGCCGGGTCCACGACCCGCAGCACCTTCATGCGCCGCGCGAGGTGGGCGAGTTCGCGGTCGATCTCGCGCATCTTCTTGCGCCCGTAGAGGTAGTCGCCGTTCTCCGAGCGGTCGCCATTGCCCGCCGCCCAGCTGACGATCTCGACGATCGCCGGGCGCTCGGCGGTGAGCAGGTGGTCGTAGCGCGCCTTCAGCGCCGCCATGCCTTGCGGCGTGATCGGTGGCCCCTGCGGTTTCATGGAACGCGCCCCTAGCGCAAAGCGGTCAGCGCAGGAAGCTGTCCACGGCGCGCGGCATGCCAGCCTGCTGGGGATACATGTGCGAATAGGTCACCGCGTTCCCGATCACGCGCATGATGTAGTAGCGCGTCTCGAAGTTCGCGGGGATCTTCTCGACCCACGTCACCCAGTCGATCGCCCCGGTGCGCGGATCGCCGTTGAGCCTCAGCCACTCGTTCACCCGGCCTGGCCCTGCATTGTAGGCACCGATCGCGAGCGGGTAGGAGCCGCCGTAGTAGCTCATCATCCGGGCAAAGTACCCGTCGCCGAGCTGGATGTTGTAGGTCGGCGAGTTGGTGAGATCGGCGGAAAGGTACTGAATGCCGAGCTTGCCCGCCTGCTCGCGCGCGGTGCCGGGCATCAATTGCATGAGCCCGCGCGCGCCGGCGTGGCTCTCGCGGGTGCGGTCGAATTCGCTCTCCTGGCGGGCGATGGCGTGGACCATCACCCAGTCATTGACCACGGGCGGGGTCTGGACGGTCGGAAAGCCGATCCGCTCGAGGCCCGACAGGCCGTTTTCGCCCGCCTTCATGCCGAGCACCACGGCCATCTCGTCGAGCCCGACCTCGCGGGCGAGCATCGCGGCCATGAGCATCTCCGTCGGCGTGTCGCACTCGTCGCCGAGCGCCTCGAAGAAGCGGCGTTCGGTGCGCCAGTCGCGGCGGGCGCGGGCGAGGGTGCGAACCGCCTTGACGAGCGGGCGCGCCTCGAACTCGGCGCGCACCGAGGCATCCATCGCCGGCTGCTGAAGGCCGGCGAAGGCGGGCATCGGCCGGCCCAGCGCGGAGAGCGCGAGCTGGCCGTAGTAGTAGTCGGGGAATCTGGCGGCGACCTCGAAATAGCGTGCCGCGCCCGACTGGTTCCCGGCCTGCCGCGCCGCGCGCCCGGCCCAGTAATAGCCCTTGGCCTTGGTTAGCGGCGTGCGCGCCGCATCGCCGTAGCGCTGGAACAGCGGCGCGGCCGTGGTGCCGTCGCCGAGCTCCCACAGCGCCTTGGTGCCGCCGAGCCACATCAGGTCGGTGTACTTGTCGCGCAGCGTGAAGCTGGTCAGCGAGATGTCGGTGCCGGGCGGGAAAAGGTCATCGACGCGGCCGGCGATGCGCGCCGCATCGCGCCCGCCGGTCGCCTTGGCGAGCGCGAGGAGCTCGGTGACGAAGGCCTCGGGCTCGACCGCGGGGCGGGTGAAGGCGGGCCGGTTGCCGAAGATGCGCGCCGCCTCGTAGGCCTGGCCATTGCCGCGCAGGAACTTGACGAGGTTGAAGACATAGCCCGGGTCCGCCTCGGCCCCGGCGGGCACGGCGATGCCGGTGCTCTCGGGCCGCGCGCCGCGCAGCAGCGACAGGCGTGCGAGCGCCATCGGGCGGTCGCGTTCGGCAAGGTACATGAGCTGGCGCGAGGCGGCGTCGGCCTTGCCTTGCCACAAGAGCGCATCCATGCGCACCGCGTGATCCTCGGGTGTGAACTGCCCGCTGTAGAGCCCGGCGATGGCGAGCTCGACCGCGTCGTTCATCGTCCCCCCGCGCCACGCGCGGCGCGCCTCGGTGAGCGCCTCGGGCCGCTGCGCGCCGGCGAGCGCGAGGGCATAGCGCGCCCGGCCCGGATTGGTGACCGGCGGGACCGCGTCGAAGTAGCGCAGCACGTCCGACTGCGGCGGGGCCTCGTTCTCGAGCGCGGCCTCGGCGCGCTGCTTGAGGATGTCGCTGCGCGGGAAGGAGGGGTAGGCAAGCACGAAGCCGGCGTAATCGGCGAAGGAGGCGGTGCGGCTGTTCTGCAGATACTCCCAGCGGCCGATCGCCGCGTCCATCGCGCCCGGCTGGCGGGCGACGAGGTCGCTGCCCATGAAGTCCTGCGCGGCGGCTGGGGCGGCTATGGCGAGGCCCATGCCGAGACCGAGGGTGGCAGCATACATCCGGGGGGAAATCAAAAGCGTGCGGACCATGCTGGACATAGTGCCAATCGGCTCCTTATTGGGCGCTGAACGGTGGGAGGGGGCGGGGTGTTTCCGTACCCCGGGCTACCTAGCGATTCAGGCAGGACAAAGGCAATGTTCAGCGGTTCCATTCCGGCTCTTGCGACTCCTTTTCGCGGCGGGGCGTTTGACGAGGCCGCGTTCCGCCGGCTGGTCGACTGGCAGATCGAGAACGGCAGCGCCGCGCTCGTCCCCTGCGGCACCACGGGCGAAGCCTCGACCCTCTCCAACGCCGAACACCACCGCGTGATCGAGGTGTGCATCGAGCAGGCCGCGGGCCGCGTGCCGGTGATCGCGGGCTGCGGGTCGAACGATACCAGGAACGCCCAGCTCCACATGACCTTCGCCAAGAAGGCGGGCGCGGCGGCGGGGCTGTGTGTTGCCCCCTATTACAACCGCCCGAGCCAGCGCGGGCTGATCGCGCATTTCAGCTATCTCGCCGAAAATTGCGACCTGCCGATCGTGCTCTACAACGTGCCCGCGCGCACGGTGACCGACATTCTCGACGACACGGTGGTCGAGTTGGTGAGGAAGTATCCGGACAAGATCATCGCCATCAAGGACGCGAGCGGCGACCTCAGCCGGGTGGCGGACCACCGCATGGGAATCGGGCGCGAGTTCTGCCAGCTTTCGGGCAATGACGAGCTGTGGCTGCCGCATGCGGCGGCCGGTGGGCGCGGGTGCATCTCGGTGACGGCGAACGTCGCCCCGAAGCTGTGCGCCGAGTTCCACGCGGCGATCGCGGCGAACGAGTTGAAGAAGGCGCGCGAATTGAACGACCGTCTCTTCCCGCTGCACTATGCGATGTTCTCCGACGCCTCGCCGGCGCCGGTGAAATATGCCCTCAGCCGCGTCCACGACTGGATCGAGCCCGAGGTGCGCCTGCCGCTGGTGGAATGCTCGGACGAGGCCAAGCGCGCGGTCGACGAGGCACTGGTGAGCGCCGGGGTGCTGGAAGGGTAGCTTTGCGAATTTCCCACCCCCAACCCCTCCCGCAAGCGGGAGGGGAGCGAGACTTGCCAGCTTGCTGGCTAGTCGCAGCGGGGTGGGCCTGCGCAGACGCCTAAACCACCTCGTCCTCGTCAAGCATTCCTTGCGCCGAGCCTTGCGGCTCGCTGGCGAGGATCGCCTCGGTGATCGAATCGATTTGCGCCCCGACCCGCTCGGGATGGTCGATCGCGGCGATGTGGAACAGCGCGTCGCCCTGGTGGACGACCGGAAGGGTCGCGTGGCCGATCACGATGCCGTCGAGGGGGCTGACGATCTCCTCGGGGCACTCGCCGAACAGTCCCGCGACGCGGCCCAGCACCTCGTCCTTCCTCACCGGATCTCCCGAGGAGCGCACCATCTGCGCCACCCCGCCGCGGGGCGCGCGCACCCACACGGTGCGGTTGGCGCGCGCCGGGATGCCGACCGAGGAGAGCCCGTCATCGGCTTCGATCATGCCGAGATGCGCGAGCACGCGGGTGACGCCCTCGACCCCGGTCTCGATCGAGAGGCGGTCGAACCGCAGCGCCTCGCCCGCCTCCATCAGCAGCATGTCGACCCCGTGGCTCTGGGCCAGATCGCGCAAGCTCCCCTCGCGCAAGGGGCTCTCGATGATCACCGGCGCGCCGAAGGCCATCGCGAGCTCGACCAACCGCCGGTTGCCCGCAGCGATGCGGATTTGCGGCAGGTTGTAGCGATTGATCGCTGCCGAATGGATGTCGATGCCGAGCGAACAGCGCTGTACGACCTCGCGGGTGAAGACATGCGCGAGCTGCCCGGCAAGCGATCCCCCGGCGCTTCCCGGGAAGGAACGGTTGAGGTCGCGCCGGTCGGGGAGGTAGCGCGAATGGGTGATGAAGCCGAAGATGTTGGCGACCGGCACCAGCAGCACCGTGCCTGCCAGCGCCTCGGGGCGAAGGGTCTGCGCAAGGCGCTGGATTACCGCGGTGCCGATGATCTCGTCGCCGTGGATCGCGCCGCTCACGAACACCGCCGGGCCGGGGCGCGCGCCATTCAGCACCCGCACGGCGAGCGAGGAGGAGGTGCCGTTCGCCATCGTCGTGATCGGGAAGGCGACATCGGCCTGCGCGCCCGGGACGACCGCCTGCCCGGCGATGACGAAAGGTTCGGCTGTTGCCCCAGCACCATTCATGTCACGCGCGCTCCCGTCTCCCCCGCGCCACGGTAGCCCTGCGGCGGGCAGGCGCAAAGCCCCTCGCTTTTTTTGCGAGGGACACCTACATGGCGCCCCCTTATGGCACGCCCCAAACCCGTCACCTTCGACAAGCTCAAGATCGTCGCCGAGAACCGCCGGGCGCGCTTCGACTATTCGATCGAGGACACCTTCGAGGCCGGGCTCGCGCTGCAGGGCACCGAGGTCAAGGCGCTGCGCGCGGGCGAGGCGACGATCGCGGAATCCTATGCCGAGGTGAAGGACGGGCAGGTCTGGCTGATCAACGCCAACATCCCCGAATACAGCCACGGCAACCGCCTCAACCACGAGCCGCGCCGGCCGAGAAAGCTGCTGCTCCACGAGCGCGAGATCGAGAAGCTGTTCGGCGCCGTCGAGCGCAAGGGCATGACGCTCGTACCGCTGTCGATCTACTTCAACCGCACGGGGCGCGCGAAGGTCGAGCTCGCGCTCGCCAAGGGCAAGCAGACCCACGACAAGCGCGCGAGCATCAAGGAGCGCGACTGGAAGCGCGACAAGGCGCGGCTGATGCGCGAGCGGGGCTGAGGTGGACGCGGGGGGACTTTCTCGCGGGGGCGCGATTCACCACCTAGTCAGTTGTGCCGTGCTACCCATATGGGCAGCCACCATGCCGAGCCTGTCCGCCCCTTGCGATTCTCCCGCTTGCCCGCGCCTGCCGAGGTCGCGCGCATGAGCTATCCGCCGATCCCGAAGCGGACCCTCGCGGCGCGCTCGAAGGCGTGGGCGTCCGACGTGATCCGCAAGAACACGCCGACGCGCGAGGAGATGGCGGCGAACAAGTATCTCGCCCCGATCGCCCACCGCTTCCTTTCGCCGGAGCTGTGGCGCTTCACCCGCCGCTCGGTGCCGCGCGGCGTCGCACTCGGCCTGTTCGCGGCCTTCATCGTGCCGATCGGGCAGATCTTCCTCTCGGCCTTCCTGGCCCTGCCGACCCGCGCCAATGTCCCGCTCGCCGCGCTCGTCACCTTCGTCACCAACCCCTTCACGCTGCCCTTCTGGATGGCGATTGCCTACAAGATCGGCGACTTCGTGCTGCGCGTCGATGCGACCGCGCCGGCGATCGCCAGCGCCAAGGCGGGGAGCGGAACCTGGGCCTTCCTCGTCGACGCCTACCAGGTCGCCGGCGCGACGGTGGTCGGCTACATCGTGCTGTCGGTGGCGACACCGGCGATCGGCTATTTCGTGTCGGGCTGGGTGTGGCGCGCCGTGGTGTCCCGCAAACGCGCCAAGCGGTTGAAGGCCATGGAAGCGCGGCTCGACCAGCGGCTCGGCGCGCAGTAAAGGACGCCGGCGCAGCCTTCGCGCCATACGTCCTCAGGAGCCCTGTCGCTTGTCCCGCCGCCCCGGCCATAAATCCCAATCCGCCCCGGTCGGCACCGACCTTGCCGAGACCTTTCGCGCCGGGCCGCCCGCCAAGCTCGTGGGCGCGCTCGCCGCAGCGCTGGTGGGGAGCGCCGGCATCCTATGGTTCGCCACGGGAAGCGGCATCGTCGCGCTCGCCTTCGCGCTCGCCGCGGGCGTGCTGCTGGGCGGCGTCGTCCTGCTCGACGGGCTGCGCTCGGCCCCGTCCGACGAGGCACACGTGGCGCCCGACTGGAGCGTCACCGTCGCCGCGATCGAGCGCGCGGGCGAGGCGATCGCGATCACCGACCGCGCGAACCGCATGGTCTGCGCCAACCACTTTTTCCTCGACAGCTTCGGCCCCGGCGCCGCCCCGCCGGGGCTGCCGCTGGGGCGCGAGGCGCTGGAGGCGGTGACGCTGCTCGCGCGCAATGCGTGGCGCGACGGGTCCGCCGCGCTGGAGGATGTCGAGACCCTCGACGAGACCCACTGGCAGGTCACCGCGACCCGTGCCGGGCGGGGCGACGATCACCTCATCTGGCGCCTGAAGCCCATCGCCCGCACAACGGCAACGAGCCTCCAGGCGCTCGATCTCGCGGGGCCTTTCGGCAAGATGCTGAGCCGCGCGGGGATCGAGACCGTGATCACCACTGCCGACGGCGTGATCCGGGCGGTCAGCGCGGGCTTCGCCGAACGCGCCGCGGGTGACGAGCGGGCGAGCCTCGTCGGGCAGGATTTCGTGAGCTTCCTGCGCTCCGACGAGCGCGACCGAATCTTCTTCGCGCGCGAAGGCCGCGGGGGCACGCCGCAGACCCTCGTCGACGTGCCGCTGGTCGATCCCGACGAGCGCGTGACGCCTGCGGGGCCCGACGAGGCGACCTCGCTGATGCTGCTGATCGATTCGGGCGTCGGCATCGGCGGCGGGCTCGAGGGAGCGGGCCAGGCCGGTGTGGCGCAGCTCGACGCGCTGCTCGCCCAGCTCCCGCTCGGCCTCGCGATGACCGATCGCGACGGGCGCTTC
Source organism: Erythrobacter sp. (assembly GCA_046076505.1). Classification (GTDB taxonomy): domain Bacteria; phylum Pseudomonadota; class Alphaproteobacteria; order Sphingomonadales; family Sphingomonadaceae; genus Erythrobacter. Next base: position 13,876 of record JBJTSG010000056.1, read on the forward strand.
CTGTTCGGCAATGACGCCTTCCTGCGCTCGGTCGGCCGCGAGGGGCGGGGGCTGCCCGCCTTCCCGACCGACCTCGTGGTGCGCGAGGACAAGGCCGCGCTGTCCGACGCGGTGCGCCGCCACGGGCGCGGGCCGTCCACCAGCGGCGATGTCGCGGTGCGGCTGACGAACTCGCCGGAGGAGCCGGTCTCGCTCGGCCTTGCCGGGGTGCGCGGCCTCGGCGAGGCGGCGGTGCTGCTCTCGCTTGCCGACACCTCGCAGGAGAACCAGCTGCGCCGTCAGGTCGCGCAGGCGACCAAGATGCAGGCCGTCGGCCAGCTCGCCGGCGGTGTCGCGCACGATTTCAACAACGTGCTGACCGCGATCATCGGCACCTGCGACCTCATGCTGCTGCGCCACATCCCGGGCGACAGCGATTATGACGACATCCAGCAGATCCGCGCGAACTCGAACCGCGCCGCTTCGCTGACGCGCCAGCTGCTCGCCTTCTCGCGCCAGCAGACGCTGCGCCCCGAGATCATCCAGCTGCCCGACGTGGTCAGCGAAGTGAGCCCGCTCATCAAGCGGCTGCTGGGCGAGAAGATCACCTATTACGTCCAGCACGACCGCAACTTGGGGCCCGTGCGCGCCGATCCGCAGCAGCTCGAGCAGGTGATCATGAACCTTGCGGTCAACGCCCGCGACGCGATCCAGTCGCGGGGAAACGGGCAGGGGCGGATCAGCCTCTTCACCCGGAGCTTGCAGGCCAAGCAGGTGATCCAGCTGGGCTCCGAGGTGCTGCCCGCGGCCGACTACACCGTGCTGATCGTCCAGGACACCGGCGGCGGCATCCCGCCGCACGTGCTGCCCAAGCTGTTCGAGCCCTTCTTCACCACCAAGGAGCAGGGCAAGGGCACCGGCCTTGGCCTGTCGACCGCCTACGGGATCGTCAAGCAATCGGGCGGCTTCATCTTCGCCGACAACATCAACGACAAGTCCGGCCACCCGGTCGGCGCACGCTTCACGGTCTATTTCCCGGTCCACCGCGGCGAGATGCCGAGGAAGCGCCCGGTGCAGGAACTGGTCTCGTCCGACTGGTCGGCCGGCGGCAAGGTGCTGCTGGTCGAGGACGAGGACATGGTCCGCACCGTCGCCGAACGTGCGCTGACCCGCGCTGGCTACGACGTCACGCCTTGTGCCAACGGCGAGGAGGGGCTGGCCGCGATCGAGGAAGGCGGGGAGTTCGACCTTGTGGTCAGCGACGTGGTGATGCCGGGGCTCGACGGCCCGGCAATGGTCCGCGCGATCCGCGCGCGGCGGCCCGAGATGCCGGTGCTGTTCATGTCGGGCTACGCCGAGGAGCAGCTCCGGCGCGACATCGACATTCCCGACATGCACTTCATCGCCAAGCCCTTCAGCGTCGCGGCGATCGGCGACAAGGTCGGCGCGGTGCTGCGGCAGGCGCGCGCGGCGGCGGGGGCGTGACGCAGCGCCGCGCGGAGCACGTTCAACTTGGATAAAGCCGGCAAGTCGTTCATCGCCTTGTCGAGGAACAGGGAGGGACAGACATGATCCATCGCGCCATCACCGCAGCCGGCAGCCTCACGCTCGCGGGCCTGCTGGCCTCGGCAGCCGCAGCGCAGGGCGTTCCGGACCCCGACGCCTCGGCGCAGGGCGACGTCTCGCTCACCATCTACAACAGCAACCTCGCGCTGGTGCAGGACGTGCGCCAGATCGACATCGCCAATGGCCGCAGCAGGGTCGAGTTCCCCGACGTTTCGGCCGGCATCCGCCCCGAAACCCTGAGCTTCTCGGCTTCGAACACCACGATCATCGAGCAGAACTTCGACTACGACCTCCTCACCCCCGGCAAGCTGATGGAGAAGGCGGTCGGCCAGACCGTCACGCTCCTGCGCACCAACCCGGCGACCGGCGCCGAGACCCGCGAGCGCGCCAAGGTGCTGTCGGTGGTAGGCGGCGTCGTCATCCAGATCGGCGACCGGATCGAGGTGCTGCGCGACGACGGGCTGCCGGTGCGCGTGATCTTCGACCGCGTGCCCCCCGGCCTGCGCGCCCGCCCGACGCTCTCGGTCAACCTCGATTCGAGCCGCGGCGGCACCCGGCCCGTCTCCCTTCGCTATCTCACCGGCGGGCTCGGATGGCGCGCCGATTACGTGGCGCTTTTCAACGAGGCCGCCGGCACCATCGACATGCAGGGCTGGGTGACGCTCACCAACAATTCGGGCACCACCTTCCGCAATGCCGACACCGTGCTTGTCGCCGGCAATCCCTACGACGGCAGGGGCGGCGGCTATCCGCAGCGGGGCATGACCCGCGCCGGCACCGAAGCGGCCGACCGCGAACGGCTCGGCGACTTCTACCTCTATCCCATCGCCGGCCGGACGACGGTCGCCAACGCGCAGACCAAACAGGTGAGCTTCCTCGACGTCCAGGCGGTCCCCGCCCGCCGTATCTACGCCGCAAGCGTCGGCTGGGAGCAGAACGACGAGGAGGCCCGCAACGTCGAAAGCCGCATCGCTTTCTCGACCGCGCGCGCGCAGGGCCTCGGCGACGCGCTTCCCGCGGGCACCGTGCGCTTCTACCAGCGCGACCGCGAGGGCACGGCGCAGTTCATCGGCGAGAAGGGTATCGACCACACCCCGATGGGCAGCGACCTCGCGCTCGCGACGGGCGAGGCTTTCGACGTGACGCTCAAGGCCGAGATCGAGAAGCGCGAGACGATCACCGGGGCCGAGTGGGAGAAGTCGGCGCGCTATCGCATCACGCAGGGCGGCGAGACCACCACCGTCGAAACCGAGCGCCCGAAGACCTTCTACCGCACCACCATGCGCTACACCCTCACCAACGCGCGGGCGACGCCGACCGAGGTCGAGCTCGACCAGACCGGCCTCACCCGCGGCTGGTGGGGCGACGACACGCGCGTCACCTCGGAGGACGTGAAGGGCGAGCAGCTCAACGCCGACCGCCGCCGCTACACCATTCCCGTCCCCGCCAATGGCGAGCGGGTGGTGCGCGTCACCTACGAAACCCGCTACTGAGAGCGCGGAGGTGGCTCGGGGCGTCCGGAATCTCCCCTCCCTTCAGGGAGGGGACGGGGGTGGGGCGAGGCCGCAGGCCTCGCGCCCTCTTGTGAAAAAGGGGGGCGCTGGTCTGGAGCCCCCACCCCCAACCCCTCCCCAAGGGGAGGGTAGACGGTGGGCAGTTCTTTTCGCTACCCTCTTTGTCGCACTCACCGCCCCCGCATCGGCGCGCGAGGTGGTCGATGCTGCGCCGCCCTTCGACCTTGCGGTCACGATCTACCGCGATCCCGACCGCGCGGCCGATACGCCGCTCAACCGCAACTACCCGCAAGGCCTCGCGATGATCTCCGAGACCCGCCGCGTGACCCTCCCGAAGGGCGAATCCACGATCCGCTTCGAGGGCGTCGCCGAAGGCATGATCGGGGTCTCCGCGATCGTCACCGGGCTTCCCGGCGGCACCATCGAGAAGAACCGCAACGCCCAGCTTCTCTCGCCGGCCGCGCTCGTCGACGGGACGCTCGGCAACCGCGTCACCGTCACCCGCACCAACCCCGCGACCGGCGCCCAGACCTCCGAACAGGCGGTGGTGCGCACCCGCGCCGATGGCGGCCTCGTGCTCGAAACTGCGCAGGGCTTCGAGGCGGTGCGCTGCTCGGGGCTCCCGGAGAAGCTCGCCTTCGCGCGCGTGCCCCCGGGCCTCTCGGCCAAGCCGGTGTTCTCGGTCGACACCAATTCGCCCGAGGGCGGCACCTACGAGGTCACGCTCACCTACCTTGCCTGGGGCTTCGACTGGCAGGCGAACTACATCGCGACCCTCGCGCAGCCGGGCGCGGGGAAGGGCGGTGAGTTCGGGCTCGACGTGCTGAGCTGGCTGACCCTCGTCAACGACAACGGGCAGGGCTTCGATCAGGCGCGGCTCCAGGTCGTCGCCGGCAAGCTCAACCTCGAGAGCGACTATCTCAGCCTCGCCGAGCCGCCGCGGGCCGCGCCGCTGCGGCTCGAATGTTGGCCGCTCGGGAGCACGGCGGAAGGCGTGCCCGTGCCCAAGCCCTACCCGATGTCGGCGCCTCCGCCGCCCCCGCCCCCGCCGCCCGCACCGATGATGATGGCCGCCGATGCCGTGGTCGTGACCGGGTCGCGGCTGCGGGCCAACGCGGTGATGACCGCGCGCGAGGAGAACCTCGGCGACCTCAAGCTGTTCCGCGTGCCGACCCGCGTCGATGTCTCCGCCAAGGCGATGAAGCAGGTCGCCTTCCTCGACAAGGAAGGGGTGCGGGCGCGCTATCTCTACGAGGCCTCTTGCGAGGCCGGGGGCGCCGAGGCCGATACCCCGGCGCCGGCAAGCCTCCTGCTGGTGACGAAGAACGAGGAAGCGAAGGGCCTCGGGGTCGCGCTGCCGCAAGGTGCGATGACGCTCTACGAGCCGGGGCCGCGCGGCGACCGGCTGGCCGGGCGCACCACCTTGCGCGACTATGCGCGCGGGCAGGACATGGAGCTGAAGCTGGGCCAGAGCCGCCAGGTCTTTGCCCGCTGCGCCGCTATCGCGCCGCCGTCCGGGGCACGCGGCTGGACGGCAATGCGCGCCGAGCTCACCAACGCCAATCCCCATGCGGTGAGCCTGCGGCTGGTTCTCGCCGGGCCGGGGGTCGGGCTGCGGGTGCCGGGCAAGGTGGCCGTGAAGAACGGGATGCAGACGCTCGAGGTGACGCTGCCGGCAAACGGCACGCGCCGCATCGACTGGCGCCTGCGCGGGGAGGCGGGTGGGTAGGGGGCCATCCGGATTGCCTCCGTGAAAAAGTTTCGTTCCCTACTTGTTCCATGAGAACAAATGGTATACACGCACTCCTACAGGGCGGCGGAAAACTGTTCCTCCGGACCTAGGCAAGGCAAGGAGCGCGTGCGATGGCAACCCAACTGAAACTGGTCGAAGAGGACAGGAAAGCCGTGGATCGTCAGAAGGCTCTCGAAGCCGCGCTCGCGCAGATCGATCGTGCGTTCGGCAAGGGTTCGGCAATGAAGCTGGGCTCGAAGGAGACGATGCAGGTCGAGGCGATCTCGACCGGTTCGCTCGGGCTCGACATCGCATTGGGCATCGGCGGCCTGCCGCGCGGCCGGGTGATCGAGGTCTATGGCCCGGAAAGCTCGGGCAAGACCACGCTCGCGCTGCATGTCATCGCCGAGGCGCAGAAGGCGGGCGGCACTGCGGCCTTCGTCGACGCGGAACACGCACTGGACCCCGTCTATGCGAGGAAGCTCGGCGTCGACATCGACGAGCTGATCGTCTCGCAACCCGACACCGGCGAGCAGGCGCTCGAGATCACCGACACGCTGGTGCGCTCCAACGCGATCGACGTGCTGGTGGTGGACTCGGTCGCGGCGCTGGTGCCGCGCGCGGAGATTGAGGGCGAGATGGGCGACAGCCACGTCGGCCTCCAGGCGCGCCTCATGTCGCAATCCTTGCGCAAGCTGACCGGCTCGATCAGCCGCTCGCGCTGCATGGTGATCTTCATCAACCAGCTGCGCATGAAGATCGGGGTGATGTACGGCAA
>JBJTSG010000057.1:0-4645 GCA_046076505.1 Erythrobacter sp.
AGTCGCACACGAACTTGCCCTCGTTCCCGGCCTCGGCATAGACCTCGGCCTGGGCACGCAGCTGCGAGTTCGAGCCGAACACGAGGTCCGTGCGGGTCGCGCGCCACTTTTCCGCGCCCGTCGCGCGGTCGACGCCGACATATTCCTCGTCCCCGCTGTCATCGACCGGCGACCACTTGGTCCCCATGTCGAGGAGGTTGCGGAAGAAGTCGGGCGTGAGCTTGCCGGGTCGATCGGTGAGTACCCCGATGCGGTGGCCGTGGTGCGCATGTTCGCTCACCGCGCCCAATGCCCTGAGGCCGCCGACCAGCACGGTCATCTCGGGGATCGACAGGCCGAGCAGGTGCGCCCGGTCGATCAGCATCTCTTCGGTGCGGACCTGCGCCTTGGTCTTGAGGTAGTTGCGGAAGCCATCGGCAAAGGGCTCGAGCGGTTCGAAGCTCTTGGCGTCGGTGTGCTCCTCGGTCGCATCGCCGCGCCCGCCGAGGAAGGGCACGGTGACATCGAAGCCCGCATCCTTCGCCGCCTTCTCGACCGCGGCCGAACCTGCGAGCACGATCGCGTCGGCCATCGAGAGGCTGCCGCGGTGCGCTTCGATGGTGTCCAGCACCTTCGCCAGCTCCGCCGGATCATTGACCGCCCAGCTGCGCTGCGGCTCCAACCGCACCCGCGCGCCATTGGCGCCGCCGCGGTGGTCGGAGTTGCGATAGGTCGAGGCCGAGGCCCAGGCCGCCTTGACCAGCTCGCGCACCGACAGGCCCGAGCCGAGGATCGCCGCCTTGAAGCGCGCGACCTCCGCGTCCGACGGCGTGGTGCCCGCCGGAACCGGGTCCTGCCAGATCAGCGTTTCGGACGGCACTTCCGGCCCGAGGTAGCGGATCTTGGGCCCCATGTCGCGGTGGCACAGCTTGAACCACGCGCGGGCGAAGGCATCGTCGAGCGCGGCCTGATCGTTCAGGAACCGCTCGGAAATCTTGCGATATTCCGGGTCGTTCTTGAGCGCCATGTCGGCGGTGGTCATCATCGTCGGCACCTTCTTCGACGGGTCGCGCGCATCGGGGGCCATGTCCTCGGGATCGGGGTTGATCGGCTGCCATTGGTGGGCACCGGCAGGCGACTTCACCAGCTCGAAATCATACTTGAACAGCAGGCGGAAGTAGTCATTGCCCCACTGGGTCGGGTTCGGCGTCCAAGCGCCCTCGATCCCCGAGGTGGTGATGTTGCCCGCAGCGATCTCGGCCTCGTCGTTGAGCCAGCCGAAGCCCATCAGGTGCAGGTCCTCGCTCTCCGGCGCGCCGCCGAAGGTGTCGGCCGGATGCGCGCCGTGGGCCTTGCCGAAGGCGTGGCCGCCCGCGGTGAGGGCGACGGTCTCCTCATCATTCATCGCCATTCGGGCGAAGGTCTCGCGCATGTCGCGGGCCATGCCCTCGGGATCATGCGGGTTGCCTTGCGGCCCTTCGGGATTGACGTAGATGAGGCCCATCTGGATCGCGGCAAGCGGGTTTTCGAGCGCCTTGCCTTCCTGCGCATTGATGCGGGTGGCGACGCCTTCGTTGACCCACTGCTCCTCGGTGCCCCAGTAGACAGACTCGGGCTCGAACACGTCGGCGCGGCCGCCGCCGAAGCCGAACACGGGGCCGCCCATGCTCTCGATCGCGACATTGCCGGTGAGGATGAAGAGGTCCGCCCAGCTGATGTTCTTCCCGTATTTCTGCTTGATCGGCCACAGCAGGCGGCGCGCCTTGTCGAGGTTGCCGTTGTCGGGCCACGAGTTGAGCGGCGCAAAGCGCTGCTGGCCGCTGTTCGCGCCGCCACGCCCGTCACCGGTGCGGTAGGTTCCGGCGGCGTGCCAGGCCATGCGGATGAAGAAGGGGCCATAGTGCCCGTAGTCCGCCGGCCACCAGGGCTGGCTGTCGGTCATCAGCGCCTTGAGGTCGGCCTTCAGCGCATCGTAGTCGAGCAGGTTGAAGGCCTCGGCATAGTCGAAGTCCTCGCCATAGGGATTGGCGCTCTTGCCCTGCTCGGTGAGGATGTCGAGCTGGAGTGCCTGCGGCCACCAGTCGCGGTTGGTGCGGCCCAAAAGGCTGCGCATCTGGGTGGTGCCGTGGAACGGGCAGCCGCTCATCTCTCCGGTTTTGGCGTCCATGATTGGTCCTCCTCTCGTGTCCAGACTCGCCTGTGGCGTAGCCTATGGAGAGAGGATGACGCTTTCAGGAAGTTGCGTCCAATCGATTAATGCGCGGTTTTTGATAGAGCTGGGCGATTAATGAGCCTCATCATTGCGAGCGAAGCGAAGCAATCCAGAGCGTAAGTGCACAACGACTCTGGATCGCCGCGTCGCTTCGCTCCTCGCAATGACGCAAGCAAAAGGGGCGGACTCCCGATCGAGAGCCCGCCCCTGCAAATCTTTGTGCCGCGGAGCTTACGCCGCCTGCGCCACGTCCTCGGCCGGCTCGTTGCGGATCAGGAAGTCGAACGCCCCCAGACCCGCCTTCGCCCCTTCGCCCATCGCGACGACGATCTGCTTGTGCGGCACGGTGGTGCAGTCGCCCGCGGCGTAGATGCCGGGGATGCTGGTCGCACCGTGATCGTCGGTGACGATCTCGCCGAACTTGCTGAGCTCCAGACCCGTCTCGCGCAGCCATTCGGTGTTGGGCACAAGGCCGATCTGGACGAACACGCCTTCCAGATCGATCCGGCGTTCCTCGCCATTGGCGCGGTTCTTGACGACGAGGCCGTTCACGCGGCCGCCTTCTCCGAGGATCTCGGTGGTCTGGCCATTGGTGATGATCTCGACGTTCGGCATCGAGCGCAGCTTGCGCTGGAGCACCTCGTCGGCGCGCAGCTTGGTGTCGAATTCGATCAGGGTGACGTGGCCGACGATCATCGCAAGGTCGATCGCCGCCTCGACGCCCGAATTGCCGCCGCCGATCACCGCGATGCGCTTGCCCTTGAACAGCGGGCCATCGCAGTGCGGGCAATAGGCGACGCCCTTGTTGCGATACTCCGCCTCGCCCGGCACGCCGAGGTTGCGCCAGCGCGCGCCGGTGGAGAGGATCAGCGAGCGGGCGCGCAGGGTCGCGCCGTTGGCCATCACGACCTCGTGATAGCCGCCGACGTCCTTCGCCGCGCGCAGTTCGACCGCGCGGGCGAGGTCCATCAGGTCGATCTCGTATTCGCCGACGTGCTTCTTCAGGCTGTCGGTCAGCTTGGGGCCCTCGGTGTAGGGGGTGCCGGGGAGGTTCTCGATCCCGAGCGTATCCATCAGCTGCCCGCCAAAGCGTTCGGCAGCGATGCCGGTGCGGAAACCCTTGCGCGCAGTATAGACCGCCGCCGCCGCGCCCGCCGGGCCGCCGCCGACCACCAGCACCTCGAAGGGCGCCTTGGCAGCCAGCTTCTCGGCCTGCTTGGCATCGGCATTGGTGTCGAGCTTCGCCAAAATCTCGGCGAGTTCCATCTTGCCGTTCCAGAACGGCTCGCCGTTCAGGAACGTCGCGGGCACGGCCATGATGTCGCGGCGCTCGACCTCCTCCTGGAAGGTGCCGCCTTCGATCAGGGTTGCGGTGACGCGCGGGTTCTCGAGCGCCATCAGGGTCAGCGCCTGCACCACGTCGGGGCAATTGTGGCAGGTGAGCGAGAAGAACATCTCGAAGTGATAGTCGCCCTCCAGCGCGCGGACTTGTTCGATGAGGTCGGCGTCAACCTTGGGCGGGTGGCCGCCGGCCCACAGCAGGGCGAGGACCAGCGACGTGAATTCATGGCCCATCGGGAGGCCGGCAAAGCGCACCCACTTCTCCGCATCGCTGGCGCGGCGGATCACGAAGCTGGGCTTCCTCGCATCGGTCCCGTCAAAGCGCGCGGTGACGAGATCGTGCAGCGCGGCGATCTGTTCGATCAGCTGGCGGGTCTGGCGCGACTTCTCGCTGTCGTCGAGTGATGCGACCAGTTCCACGCCCTCGCGCAGGTTTGCGAAGTAGGTCTTGAGCTGGGCCTGCATGGCAGCATCGAGCATGGATGTCCTCCGGGCGCGTGCCGACAAGGGCCGCGCGGTCTCACTGGTGATCCGTGGGTGGGCAACACGGGACCGGACAGCCGCCCCAAAGGGGGGTGGGCGGGCACGTCCGGTCCCGGCTACGACCCGAGGGCACGCGGCTCTCGGGATTGACGGTCTCGCGCGGCGGCTGGGGGGGGGGGATGGCCGCCGGCGCAAGACCGGTCCGGTGGGGCTTAGATCTTGCCGACGAGATCGAGCGAGGGGGCGAGGGTTTCGGCACCCTCTTCCCACGCCGCCGGGCAGACCTGACCGGGGTTGGCGCGCACGTACTGCGCGGCCTTGATCTTGCGGGTCAGTTCGTTGGCGTTGCGGCCGACGCCTTCGCAGGTGATTTCCATGATCTGGATCACGCCGTCCGGATCGACCACGAAGGTCGCCCGGTCGGCAAGGCCGGCGCCTTCACGCAGCACGCCGAAGTTGTTCGACAGCACGTGGTTCTGGTCGCCGAGGAACGGGAAGGTCAGCTTGCCGATCTTGTCCGAGGTGTCGCTCCAGGCCTTGTGGCTGAAGTGCGTGTCGGTCGAGACGGCGTAGACTTCCACGCCCATGCTCTGGAGGGTGGCGTACTTTTCGCCCATGTCTTCCAGCTCG
>JBJTSG010000058.1:0-8821 GCA_046076505.1 Erythrobacter sp.
ATTGCCGGGATTTTTCACGCCGAGACGCCCAAGCCGGTCGACCCGGCGCGGGTCGAGCGGATGTGCGAGGCGATTGCCCACCGCGGGCCCGACGGGTTCGGCGTCTGGACCGATCATGGCGTGGGCCTCGGCCATCGCCGCCTCTCGATCATCGACATTGCCGGCTCGCCCCAGCCGATGCACGCCGCCGACGGGCGCGCGGTGATCGTCTTCAACGGCGAGATCTACAACTTCAGGGAACTGCGCCGCGAGCTGGAGCAGGCAGGCTTCACCTTCCGCACCTCCGGCGACACCGAGGTGATCCTCGCGGCGTGGCAGAAGTGGGGGCCGGACTGCCTCGCGCGGCTCGACGGGATGTTCGCCTTCGCGATCTTCGATCTGCCGACGCGCCGCCTGTTCCTTGCCCGCGACCGCTTCGGGATGAAGCCGCTGTTCTGCGCGCACCTTTCGGACGGTAGCATCGCGTTTGCCTCGGAACTGAAAGGCCTCCTCGCGCACCCGCTGCTGCGCCGCCGCGTGAACCCGCAGGCGATCGAGGCCTACATGGCGTGGGGCTACGTGCCCGACAGCCACGCCATCCTCGCCGGCGTCGAGAAGCTTCCCGCCGGTCACTTCTGGCTGATGGAGCAGGGCAAGGCGCCGGGTCGCCCGCAACGCTGGTGGGACATCGATTTCTCTCAGCGCGAACGCGGGAGTGAGGCAGACCTCTCCGCCCAGCTCGTCCACCTGCTCCGCGAGGGCGTGCGCTCGCGGATGGTCGCCGACGTGCCCTTGGGCGCGTTCCTGTCGGGCGGGGTGGACTCCTCGGGCGTGGTCGCGCTGATGGCGGAGGCGAGCGCGACGCCGGTGCAGACCTGCTCCATCGGCTTCGATGTCGCCGCCTATGACGAGACCTCCTATGCGAGGGCGGTTGCGGCCAGGTTCGGCGCGGATCACCGTGAGCGGATCGTCGCCACCGACGATTTCGACGCCATCGACAGTCTCGCTGTGATGTTCGACGAGCCCTTCGCCGATGCTTCGGCGCTGCCCACCTGGCGCGTGTGCCAGCTGGCGCGCGAACGGGTGACGGTGGCGCTCTCGGGCGACGGCGCGGACGAGGCCTTCGCGGGCTACCGCCGGCAGGTCTTCCACCATCACGAGGAGCGCGCGCGTTCCATCCTTCCCGCCGCCTTGCGCGCCCCGCTGTTCGGCGCGCTCGGCCGCGCCTGGCCCAAGGCCGACTGGGCCCCGCGACCCTTGCGCGCCAAGGCGACCCTGCTGGCGCTCGCCGAGAGCGGCGAGGAGGGTTATGCCCGCGGTCTTTCGGTGACGCTACCGGACGCGCGCCGGGCGCTCTACTCCGACAGCTTCGCGGCCAGCCTGGCAGGCTTCCGCGCCGAGGACGAGCTGATCGCCCTGATGCGCACCGCCCCGGGCCGCTCCGGGCTCGACCGGGCGCAGTATGCCGACCTCGCCTTCTGGATGCCCGGCGACATCCTCACCAAGGTCGACCGCACCAGCATGGCCGTCAGCCTCGAGGCGCGCGAACCGCTCCTCGACCACCGCCTCGTTGCGTTCGCCGCGCGGCTGCCCGAGGGCATGCGGGTGCAGGGCAGCACCGGCAAATACTTGCTCAAGAAGACGCTCGAGCGCTACCTGCCTTGCGACGTCCTTTACCGGCCCAAGCAGGGTTTCGTCACGCCGATCGCGGAGTGGCTGCGGGGGCCGCTCGCTGGCGCTTCGCGGGGGATCGCGACCGGGAGCCTCGCACAGACCGGGTTCTTCGATGCAAAGACGATCTCGGGGTTTGCCGAGGCGCACATCGCCGGGCGCGCGGATCATTCGCGGACGCTGTGGCAGCTGCTGATGCTGGAGAAGTCGCTGGCGCGGTTGGGGGTGAGTGCCTAGTCCTCGGTCCCGTGCCCCAGCGCCATGTAGTCGGCGCTCTGCATCTCGTTCAGCCGGCTGACCGTGCGTTCGAACGCGAAGGCGCCGTCGCCAGCTTGGTAGAGCTCCTCCGGCGTGGCCGCCGCCGTCACGAACAGCTTCACCCGGTGCTCGTAGAGCGCGTCGATCAGTTTGGTGAAGCGGATCGCCTCGTTGCGGTTTTCGGGGCCCATTGTCGGGATGCCGACGAGGATCACCGTGTGGAAGGCCTGCGCCACCGCGAGGTAGTCCGCCGCGCCCCGGTTCTCGACGCACAGCTTCTTGAAGCTGAACACGCCCACGCCCTTCAGGCACTTGGGGACGTGCAGCGTGCGTCCGCCGCCGAGATCGAGCTCGCCCGAGGGCACGTTGGCGGCATCCTCCGGGGCGAAGTCGGTGAGGCGAAAGAAGGCCTCGCGGACTTGGCCTGTCGCCTCCTCGCCCAAGGGGCTATGCCACATGCCGAGCCCACCGATGCGGTCGAGGCGGTAGTCAGTCGGGCCGTTCAGCGAGAGCACGTCCATGCGCGCCTCGACAAGGTCGATGAAGGGCAGGAACAGCGAGCGGTTGAGGCCGTCCTTGTAAAGATCGCGCGGCGGGCGGTTGCTCGTGGTGACGATCACCGTACCGGCTTCCATCAGCGCGGTGAAGAACCGGCCCATGATCGCCGCGTCGGCGGTGTTGGTGACCACCATCTCGTCGAAGGCGAGGCATTTCAGCTCCTCGGCCATGTCCTGCGCAACGGCGATCAGCGGATCGGCCCGCTCCGCCTTGCGTGCTTGCGTGACCCGCCAGTCGAGTTCAAGCATGAAGGCGTGGAAATGGACCCGGCGCTTCTTCGCCAGCGCGAGCGTGTCGACGAAGAGGTCCATCAGCATCGACTTGCCGCGCCCCACGCCACCCCACAGGTAGAGCCCGCGCGGGGGTTCCGCCTTCCTGCCGAACAGCTTGCCGAGGAAACCGCCCGCAGGCGCTTCGGCCTCCAGCTCGTCCTGTAACCGGGCGAGCCGCTCCGCCGCCGCGCGCTGGTCAGGGTCGGCACACAGCTCCCCGCTGGCGATCAGCGCGTCGTAGCGGGTCAGCAGTCCGGGCACATCAACCGCGCGGCAGCATCTTGCGCACGATGCCCGAGAAGCTCGCGACGACGTGCTCGTCCTGAACGACCATGCCGCGCACGAAGACCAGCTTGCCGGTCTCGCGGACGATTTCAGTCACGGCATCGAGGGGCAGCCCCGGATTGCCGCCGCCCACGAACTGGGTGGACAGTTCCAGCGTCACCGAAGGCCCGGCATTGCCGGTACCGATCGTGTGCATGGTCACGAACAGCGAAATGTCGATCAGCGAGAGCGTCACCGCGCCGTGGATCACGCCCTGCAGGTTCTCGTGGCGCCGCTCGGGGAACATCCTCAGGCGCGCCTTGCCGTCCTCGTCGACGCGGGTGATGAGCCGGCCCATCACCGCGCCGTTGAACAGCGTCGGGTCCTTGAGGTTCCAGTGCCGCCAGCCCGGGTTCTCAGGGTCGGGCCCGTGGTCGAAGACGTCGTCGCTCAGCGCCACGGATCAGACAGCGCGCTCGGCCAGCATCTTCTTGGTTTCGGCGATCGCCTTGGCCGGGCTGAGGCCCTTGGGACAGACGTTCGCACAGTTCATGATCGTGTGGCAGCGATAGAGGCGGAACGGGTCCTCGAGATCATCGAGGCGCTCGCCGGTCATCTCGTCGCGGCTGTCAGCCAGCCAACGATAGGCCTGGAGGAGGATCGCTGGGCCCAGGAACTTGTCCGAATTCCACCAGTAACTGGGGCACGAGGTCGAGCAGCAGGCGCACAGGATGCACTCGTAGAGGCCGTCGAGCTTCTCGCGCTGCTCGGGGCTCTGGAGCCGCTCCTTGCCCGAGGGCGTGGTGCTGACCGTCTGGAGCCAGGGGCGGATCGAGGCGTACTGCGCGTAGAAATGCGTGAAGTCCGGCACGAGGTCCTTGATCACGTCCATGTGCGGCAGCGGCGTGATGCGGATCTCGCCCTTCAGATCCTCGATCGCGGTGGTGCAGGCGAGCGCGTTCTTGCCATTGATGTTCATCGAACACGACCCGCAGATGCCCTCGCGGCACGAGCGGCGGAAAGTGAGGGTCGGGTCGACCTCGTTCTTGATCTTGAACAGGGCGTCGAGAACCATCGGCCCGCACTGGTCGAGGTCGAGTTCGAACTTGTCGTAGCGCGGGTTCTGGCCGCTGTCGGGATCGTAGCGGTAGATCTTGAACGCCTTCACCCGGCCCCCGGAAGCCTTGTGGACCTGGCCGTTGCTCTGGATCTTGGAATTCTTGGGGAGAGTGAAGGTCGCCATCGTTGATCCCGGGTTTCGCGTTTGGCCCTACTTAGCGGCATTGCCGTGGGGCGCAAGCGGGGGGTGCCTCTCAGTTGTTGCAGGGTTTCGCACAGGGGTTGAGCCTCCGTCATTCCTTGGAACCAAGGGTGGTGCGAGGCGCTTGGGAAGCCATGACGCAATCGCAAGGAATAGGGGCCTGGCCGCGCTGCGCGGCGGTGTTCGGCGCACGCGGCGGGATCGGGCGCGCCCTGTGCGAGGGGCTTGCTGCGCGCGGGTGCGCGCGGATCTATGCCGGATCGCGACCGGGCGAGGCGTTGAGCATTCCCGGCGAGGTGCCTTTTGCCTTCGACCTCCGGGACGAGGCCTCCATCGCTGCGGCCGCCGCGATGATGAGGGACGATCCGCCGGAGTGGGTGATCGTCGCCACCGGCGTGCTGACGCTGGCGGACGGCACGGGCCCGGAGCGGACCTGGAAGCGCCTCGAGGCAGGCACGATGGCCGAGGTCTTCGCGCTCAACACCATCGGCCCGATGCTGGTCGCCAAGCACTGCCTCGCGCTGATGCCGCGGGGCAGCGCCTTCACCTTCGCTGCCCTCTCGGCTCGGGTCGGGTCGATCTCGGACAACCGGCTCGGCGGCTGGCATTCCTACCGGGCCTCGAAGGCGGCGCTCAACATGCTCCTGAAGAACCTCGCGATCGAGGTTGCGCGCACTCACCCCGATGCGGTGGTGGCGGGCCTGCACCCGGGCACGGTCGACAGCGCGTTGTCGCGCCCGTTCCAGTCGGGACTGCCTGAAGGCCAGCTGACGGCGCCCGGCGATGCGGCGGCGAACCTGCTCGGCGTGCTCGCCCGCCTGACGCCGGCGCATTCCGGCAAGGTGTTCGACTTCCGCGGGGCGGAGATCCCCGCCTAGTCGAAGATGCCGACCGCGAATTCGGCCCAGATTGCGAGGAAGACGATGACCGCCAGCGACACCCCGGCAACGCGCCGCATGGGAGTGTCGAGCCAGCGCAAGGCCGCCTCCACGGCAAGGCACAACCCTGAGAGCATCGCGGCGAACAGCGCGAAGTCCCCGGCGCCCCAATCCACCTCGGGGGTGAAATGCATGGCGATCCCGGGGACCAGCAGCAGGCCAGCGGCGGCAGCCCAGAGGCGGGGGTGGAACCGGGGGGCGGGGGGAGGTGCGGCTCGGACGGTCAGGTTCATGACGGCTGACTACCACCCGACCCGAGTCCCAAGAAGAGGGATTCGACCAGCGACGTTGGCGCGGCCGCGCCCACCGGCTATGGTGATCGCAGCGAAGGGGAGGGGTGCATGGGGCTTGCCGACTGGTACGAGGCGACGGTGATGCCGCGGCTCATCACCTGTGCCTGCTCGCAAGGGCAGGTGATGAAGCGCCGCGCTGCGGTGGTGCCGCTGGCGCAAGGGGACGTCTTCGAACTGGGCTGCGGCGGCGGAATCAACCAAGGCTTCTACAACCGTGCCGCGATCACCTCCTATGCCGGCATCGACCCGCACGAGGGCCTGCTCGGCGTCGCCCGCGCCGCGGCGCGGGAGATGGGCTGGCGGGCAGACATCCGGCAGGCCTGGGGCGAAGCGATCCCCTTCCCCGACGAGGGTTTCGATTGCGTGGTGTGCACCTTCACCCTTTGCTCGGTCGATGATCCCCGCCAGGTGATCCGCGAAATGCGCCGCATCCTGCGTCCCGGCGGGACGGTGCTGTTCCTCGAGCACGGCGGCGCGCCCGACGCTCCAGTGCGCCGCTGGCAGGAGCGGATCGAGCCGGTCTGGAAGCGCCTCGCCGGTGGCTGCCACCTGACGCGGCCCATTGCCAGTGCGCTCGGCGCGGCAGGCTTCGCGGTCGAGACGCTGGGGGAGGGCTACACCCCCAAGGCACCGCGGTTCGCCGGGTGGATGGAGTGGGGCAGGGCGGTCAAGCTCGGCTGATCAGAACCCGCGCACCTCGCCGACCTGCATGATCCATGCGTTGGCTTCGCCGTATTGCTGCTCGAGCGCTGCCCTGCGGAACCGGGCCGGCGCCTCGAAAGGATCCTCGGGGGTGAGCATGATGCTGCCCCAGTGCATGCCCACTGCGGCTTCCGCGCCGATGTCGCGGGCGATCGACACGGCCTCTTCGGGCGTGGCATGGCTCGCCTGCATGATGATGCGCGGCTCGTAGGCGCCGATCCCGACCAGCGCGAGATCGAAGGGCCCGGCGCGCGCACCGATCTCGCGGAACACCGCGCCGTAGCCGGTATCGCCGCCGAACCAGACCTTCCGCTCCCGCGAGGCGAAGGCCATGCTCGCCCACAGGGTCCTGTTTCGGTCGAAGGGACCGCGCCCGGAGAAGTGGACGGCGGGAAGGACGGTCACGACGACCTCGCCGAAGGCGTGGCTTTCCCACCAGTCGAGCTCGACCACCTCAGCAAATCCCTGTCGGCGCAGCAGCGGACCGACGCCCAGCGGGCAGACCACCGGCGTCTCGGTGCGCCAGCGATAGGCGCTCAATGCCTGCGTATCCACGTGGTCGTAGTGGTTGTGGCTGATGACGATGAGGTCGAGGCGCGGGAGCTCGCCGGCCCCTACCGCGGGCGGCAGGAACCGCTTGGGGCCGAGGCCGAAGGGCCCGGCGTTGCGGCTCAGATAGGGATCGGTAAGGACCAGCTTGCCGCCGATCCGCATTGCGAAACAGGCATGGCCGAGCCAAGCGATCTGGTTGTCCTCGAGCGCCGCGAGATCCGGTGTCTCGGCTGCGGCGAGGCCTTCCGGAACCGGCGGCAGCTTCGCACGGCGCATGTCCCACAACAGGAACTTGAGGAAGTCGCGGAAGGTCGCGCGATACGGCGGACTGCCGGGTGGATTGCGGAAACCGCCACCGGGCTTGTGGTGCGAGGGAAGCAACGCGGCGGCTGGGCGATCGGTCATCGCTCAGCGAGATGGGAGTGCAGGCGCGACCTGTCCAGATCGCGCCCGCTTGCTCCAATCACTCGCCGAAGGTGCGCTGCCACCAGCCGCGGCGCGGCTTGGCCTCGGCTTCGGGCGGCGGGGTGGCGGCGCTGTCGGCTTGGGCCGCGGCCGGTGCGCTCTCAGCGGCCAGCGCTTCGACGCTCTGCGGGGCCTCGTCGGGCCCGGCGACCACCGCCATGTCGGCGACCACCTGCTCGGAGAGCACTTCGACCGGATTGGCCGCCGCAGCCTTGGCCTTGCGCGGCGTGCGCTTGCGCTTGGGCTTCTCGGCAGGAGCCTCTTCCTCCGCCGATGCGGTGTCGGCCGAAACTGCGGCGAGTTCCGGCGCGAGTTCGGCGGACGCTTCCTCGGCAGCGACCGGCGCAGCCTCCTTCTTCTTGCGCGGCGCACGGACACGCTTGGGCTTTTCGGCCGGCGTTTCCTCGGCGATCGGCTCGGCCTCCGGAGCAGGGGCCGGTGCCTCGGCTTCGGGTTCAGCGGGGGTTTCTGCCGCGTCCTCCTCGCCGCTCATGTCCTCGTCGGAGCCCTGCACATCGCCCTCGGCACCTTCGCCGTTCTCGCGACGCTTGCGCCCGCGACCGCCGCGGCGGCGGCGCTTCTTGGGGCGGCCCTCGCTGTCGGCGGTCTCGCTGTCGTCGCGCAGCGCGGCCTCGCCGGCATCTTCGGCGTTGCCGTCGCCGCCGGCGTCATCCTCCATCCGGTCCTCGGCCTCGTCGCCTTCGCTGCCCTCTTCGCGGTCGCGATTGCGGTTGCGGCCGCCGCGCCGGCGCCGGCGCTTCTTCTTGCGGCCGCCGCCTTCGTCATTGCCGTCGCCCTCGTCGCCGCGCTCGCGGTCGCGGCCGCGCTGGCGGGGTTCGCGCGCTTCGGCCTCTTCCTCGATGTCGTCTTCGTCCTCGTCGGAGAGGTCGAGATCGTCGTCATCGTCGACGATCGGCTCGAACTTGGGCGCGGCGAGCGGGCGCGGGCCTGAACTCGACACGCTCATCTTCGCGCCCTCGTCCTCGCCTTCGGGCACGACGGCGACCGAAACGCCGTAACGTTGCTCGATCTCGACGAGGTCGGCGCGCTTCTCGTTGAGGAGATAGATCGCCGCTTCGGTGCTGGCGGCGAGGCGGATGATCGTGCCCTTGCCCTTGGCCGCCTCGTCCTCGATAAGGCGCAGCGCCGAGAGCCCCGCCGAAGAGGCGGTGCGCACGAGCCCGGTGCCGTCGCAATGCGGGCAGGGGCGGGTGGTCGCCTCGAGCACCCCGGTGCGCAGCCGCTGGCGGCTCATTTCCATCAAGCCGAAGGAACTGATGCGGCCCACCTGAATGCGGGCGCGATCATTCTTCAGCGCCTCCTTCATCGCCTTCTCGACCTTGCGGAAGTTGGAGGGGTACTCCATGTCGATGAAGTCGATGACGACAATGCCGGCCATGTCGCGCAGGCGCAGCTGGCGGGCGATTTCCTTGGCGGCTTCTAGGTTGGTGTGGAGTGCGGTCGCCTCGATCCCGTGCTCCTTGGTGGAGCGGCCGGAGTTGATGTCGATCGACACCAGCGCCTCGGTCGGGTTGATGATGAGATAGCCGCCGCTCTTTAGCTGCACCATCGGATCATACATCGCGCGCAGCTGGTCTTCGGCGCCAT
>JBJTSG010000059.1:0-2638 GCA_046076505.1 Erythrobacter sp.
TGGATCAACCGAAACCGGCGCCTCGCCAAGGACGTCGAAGCCACCCTCAAATCCGCCGCAGCCTTCCTCTACGCCGCCGCCGCCATGCTCATGATCCGCCGATTGGCACGCTCTGAATGACTTTCGAAACCGACTCTTAGAACTCGAACAGCGCTTCGATACCAACATTGCGCCCCCGCACCAGCGGCGAGAAGGTGCCAGCCGTCGGGTTCGGCGCAAAGGTGCGTCGCACGCCTGTCGAGTTCGGCCCGCTGAACGGTACCTGCGTGTCGCCGCCTTCCTGAACCTGATCGAACAGGTTGCGCCCATACCGCGACAGCGACAGGCCATCGATCGGCGTGTTCCAGGTAATGTTTGCCTCAAGGTTGCTGAGATCGTTCAGCCAGCCGAGGTTATCGTCGGTATAGGCTGCCTCATCACGATACTGGTAGTTCACCCGCGTCAGGATGGTGCTGCCGCCCAGATTGAGCTCGTGGATCAGGCCGACGCCGACCGTGATCGGAGGAACCCGCGGCAGGCTTAACGCAAGGTCAGCCTCGTCCACCACGCCGATCCCGTCACCCGAGATGTCGAACAAAACCGCGTCATAGCCTGCATCGATGATCCCGAGGTTGGCCGTGAATGCCAGGGAATCCGACACCCGCATCCGCGCCTCGGCCTCGAAGCCGGTGATGGTAGCATCTGCGGTGTTGAGGATGTTCTGCACCACGCCCGCGCCCGGATCGGCGAGGTTCACTTCGCGCTGCATGTTGCCGACCTTGGTGACGTAACCCGCCACGTTGAGCGTCAGCGAGCCATCAGCCGTCTGGAACTTGCCGCCGATTTCGTAATTGTCGACCTGCTCTTCATCGAAGCCGAGCGAGCCGGTTGCCGCAAACGCGCGGTTGAACACCGGCACGTTGGTGATGCGGAAGTTGTAGCCGCCCGAACGGAAGCCGCGGCTCCAGTGACCGTAGATCTGGCTATCGGCGAATTCGTACTGGAGGCCCAGCTTCGGCGAGACGTTGCGGAACCGCACGTCATCGGTGAAGCCGGCAGTTTCGGTCGCCGGATTGAACGGCTGGTTGCCGGTCGGGCAGGTGCCCGCGACCACCGAACAGGGAGTGCGCGGGGTGATGTAGGTCACCGCGGCATCCTTGGTTTCCTGGTTCCAGCGAACGCCGGCGATCACTGAGAGATTGTCGACGATTTCCCACTGCGCGTTGGCGAACACGCCGAGCACTTCATGCTCCTGACGGCCCCCGCCGAAGAACACCGGCGGACGCAGGTTCACCGGCAGGTCGCGGCGCAGTTCGCGGCTTTCGTCATAGGCGAGGTTCTGCTTGAAGTAGAAGCCGCCGACGGTCAGTTCGAGGCTGTCGAACGACATCGCATAGCGCAGTTCGTTCGAGATCTGGTCCTGTTCGGTCAACGTGCTCGAGTGGAACAGGAAGCGCGGGGTCGCGTCGATATCGCCGCGCGTGCTGGCCACGTAATCGCGGTAGCCGAACACGTTGGTCAGCGTGCCCGGGCCGATGTCGATCGTCGCGGTGAGCGAGCCGGTCCAGATTTCGTTGGCGTAGAAGCCGGGCTCGTCGATCGAGAAGTCATACGAATTGCGATCAAAGAAAGCGCGGTTCTGGGCCGAGGGGCCATCGCCGTCGCTTTCGAAGTAGTCGAGCTTGCCGAGCAGGGTCAGGTCGCCGAGGCGGGCTTCGAGTGCGCCGCGCAGGATCTTGGTTTCCGCCGCGCCGTGGTTCGAACCATCGAACAGGTTGCGGAAGTAGCCTTCGTCCTTGTTGTAATAGGCGCCGATCTTGAACAGCAGCACATCTTCGACGATCGGGCCGGAGATCACGCCGCTGACGGTGTAGTTGGCGCCGCCGCGGCCACCATCGAGCGCCGGGCCGTCAACCGCCGCGCGGAACTTGCCGCGGAAGTCTTCGGTGGGGTTGCCGGTGTTGAGCACCACTGCGCCGCCGGTCACGTTGCGACCGAACAGCACGCCCTGCGGGCCGCGCAGCATTTCGACGCTGTCGAGGTCGAACAGGTCGAACACGACGCCGCCGTTGATGCCGAGGTACACGCCGTCAACGAACACGCCCACGGTCGGGTCGATCGAGGGGATCGACGAGTTGATGCCAAGCCCGCGCACGGTGAGGTTGGCGGTGCCGCGGCTGGTGCCGACCTGGTCGAGGCTGACCGTCGGCGCCTGGAACGACAGGCCCGAAATGTCGCGGATCTTGAATGCTTCAAGCGTGCCGGAATTGAACGCGGTCACAGCCAGCGGCACGTCCTGCACGTTCTCGGCATCCCTGGTCTTGGTGCCGGTGACAAGGATTTCGTTGATGCTGTCGAGCGTGCTGGTTGGTCCGTCTTCGGCGGGCGCGTCGGCATCCTGCGCCAGAGCGGCAGCGGGGGTGAGTGCGGCGGCCGAGATCAGCAGCGCCAGCTTGCCGAACCGCATGCGGCCCGACAGCGATTGGATCGATGTCATGTTGTAACTCTCCCTGAGTTGAGGGGCGCTGCCCTAGGCAATGCGTTTCGCGATTGCAACCTGTCTTGGTGGCGCCGCAGGCGGGGCATCAGTCTTCTAGGAGATCAAGCCTTTTCAAGCTCTTGTTGGCGCTCATCGCTGGCGGCAGCAAGCAGCGCAGCC
>JBJTSG010000060.1:0-4467 GCA_046076505.1 Erythrobacter sp.
GCACTACCAAGACCGGGTGCGCCTGACCGAACAGCGCACCCTGACCAAACTGGCCCACAAGCTGGGCTTCTCGATTACCCCAAAAATCAACCACTTCGAAGAGGTTCCTGGGTAGGGGCGCAGCCGATGCCCGTAGGCATCGGCGAGCACTTGAGCGCGATGTGGCAGCGCGGGCGCCGCGCAAACCCGCGTAGCCCCGGCCGTCCAAAGTGGCTTGGGCCAAGTGCAGGCGACCGCCGCGGCTTTCAGAGGCAGATCGTGGATGCACGGGGGCGACCTGGTGAAACATCCGGGCTAGGACGAGCGCACGTGGTCTTTTGGTGCTGACTATGGACAGGGACCCCCCTCTCGGCGTTGCTCCATGCAGTCTCTCGGAACGACGAACGATGCCGCCTCACGGCTTGCGCCAGAGGACCAGAGAGCGGTCGTACCCGACCGCTCTCTTTGGGGGTCCTTTTGATTTCGGTGCAAGAAGTGACCCCTGTCACACGCTCCGCTGGGCAACGCTGCCGTGCATCGCGGCCTCAGTCCGTTCCGCCTCTCGAGTGCGCAGGGGGTGAGCGCGGCAGGCGAGGGGCCGTGAGCCGCGACGCGCGACGCGGTCGGCGGTGCGCCGTTTGCACGCCAGTGCCGCCGGGAGCCGGGCGGGTCAGGTGAATATGAAGCCTCGACCCTCACCGAGGAACCCTTCATGTCAATCCCGCGACTCCCCGATCGTCTGGCCCGTCTGCTGGGCCGGCAGCCCGCAGCGGCACCCGCAGCCGAGCAGCCCGCGAGCAGCGAGACGCACGCCATCCGCGACTACCTGGAGCTCGAAGGCTTCAATCCCCGCATCGACAACGACGGCGACATCTGTTTCGACTACGAAGGCGCCACGATGCTGCTGCTGTTCGACCGCCGCGACGCCGAGAACATTCGCCTCACGACCGTGATCGAAGTGCTCCCGCCGAAGCAGGCGACGACGACGGCGGTATGGGCAATCGCCCACGAGGTCACGCAGTCGATCAGGTTCGTCAAGATCATCCTGCTGAAGAGCGGGCACGTGCTGGCCTCGGTGGAGATGATCGCTCCCTGGCCGTCCTCGGTGATCCCGTGCCTGGTGCGAGCCGCCTCGGCGCTGTTGGCGGCCGCGGCGGCGTACCGGAAGCTCAGGGCCGATCCACCAGCTGGTTGAAGACCCCTGCGCTCTTTGCCGGCCAATGCCGGCAAGCCGCCAGTCGCCGCCCCGATCATGTTGACTCCACTGCCCAGGAGACGTCCATGTCGCCCATTCACGCTCATCACGCCGTCCACATCGCCAAGCACACGGCCGAGGCGCTGAAGGAACTCGCGCCGCTGAAGGCCCGCAAGAGCCCGGTCGCGGCTGCCATCGCCGGCTTGCTGTTTCAGGGGTTGGGCGTGGCCGTCTACCTCGGCTCGGTGAAGGACTTCTTCATCTGCGTCGGTGTCTTCGTCCTGTTTTTTTTGGTGCTGCTGCCGACTGTCGTCGGCGAGGCCCTGCTGCTGCCTGCGGCGTCGATCTTCTGCGCCATCTACGGCGCCTGGCGCGCTGCCGACTCGAACGCGAAGCTCGACCGGCGCGCCTGACCGGCCCGCTGGCACGCATCGGTTTGATCGCCCACGTTGGAGAGTCGCCATGTTTGACAAAACGCTTTACCAGAGCCAGCACGGGCCAGCCAGCCGGGCCGAGGGCGCCGCGCGGCGCCTGGCACCGCCCACCGGCTCGCCCGACGACAACGGCGCGAGACCGAAGGACGCGCCGCCGCGTCTGGCGCCGAAGCATCGGCTGAAGCTCGCACCGACGGGCGAGCTGGCGCAGCGCAAGATCGTCGGCGTGATCGCGGCAATCGTTGCCGCCTTCTTCATCGGCTGCGCGGTGTTCGCATGGACACACGAGCGCGCGTTCGTCCCCGTACCGTTCGGCAGCACCTTGCTGATCGAGCTGGCCGTGCAGCTCATGCCGCAACTGTGGGTGCTGGCCGTCGTGCATAACCTGATGGTGGCCTCCGTGGCCATGGCGTTCGTGTTTGCGGTCAGCACGGCGCATGTTGAGATCCCCGGCGACCCGCGCCAGCCGCATGTCGTCGTATGGCGGCGCCAGTCGCGCTTTGCTTACCCCAAGCTGCTGTACGCGACGCTGCTGTTCGGCGCCGGTGCAACGCTGCATTACCACGGCTACACCATCCTGGCGGCGCTGCTGGAGAGCCCGGGCTTTGTCTTCGCGGTGGCCGCGCTGGCGCATTTGTTCGTGCCGATTGCGCGGCAGTACGTGACGGTGGAGATGGACGTTCTGCGGGAAGGGCTCGGCAGCCATCTGACAGTCGGCGGCGGCATGCGGCCGATGCGGGTCGTCTTTCCCGAACAACTGATCGGCGTCGAGCGTACGACGGGGCCGCTCGAGTGGTGCTTTGGCTATGCGGGCATTCGCGTGCACTACTGGGTCGCACCGGGAGTGTCCGCATCCCGGGTGATCCACGCCTTCGCTTCGGCCCAAGCCGTCGAGTCGCTGGTGAAATTCATCCTCGCCAACTTCCCGGTGTCTCGCCGCCACAAGGGGCTCGACTATCCCGCGGGTTTCCCCCTGCGGCCGCCTTCACCGCCGCCGGCGCCGCCGGCAAAACCTCGCTAAACCAACCAACCGACGAAAGGAGAACGATCATGAACCTGAACCCCCTCCACACGCTCGCGGACGATGCCATCGAGCGCGCGGCTGATGTCGCGACGCAAATCGCCAATGACCACTTGGAGTCGGACCGTCGCGCCGATGTCAACCCCGACGACGCGATGGACTGCATGTTCGATCAGGGACACGCCTTCGGAGAAGCGCTTGGCAACAGCGACTATGACGAAGGAATTGTCGACACGCAGCCTCTGGGGCGCGGCGCTGCCGATCAGTTCGAACGCGCCAACGAGCAGTGCGGTGTTGACCGCACATTCGAGCATGGCACGCCGATGCACGTGCCAGCCCTGGGAAACCCGGTGCTTGCGTTCCTGGAGGTTGCGGGTACGCCCACGGAGGCCAACCCTGGCGAGTGGGAGCATCTGGGCGCGCAGCGTCAGTTCATCGAAGGCTTCGATCAGGGTTATCGCGACGGTGGGATCGCCGCGTTCGACAAAGGCATGGACAGCATTTTTCAGCCTGACTTCTCGCACCCGGCGGGCGATGTGCACGCCAATGACATGGGCGGCCGGCCGGACCTCGCCGCAGCCATTGACGCCGCCTTCGCTCCGGTGAGCACCGACCACCACGTCGACCAGTCGGCTGGGTCGAGCGACACCGGTGCCGGCAGCTTGTCTGGCGCAGGGTCATCCGGCGTGTCGGTCGGGTCGGACTCCGGCGCGAGTTCCAGCGGCTCGGACGGCGGCAGCTGAGCAGAAGGGAGGGAGGGATCACCATTGCCGTGATTGGCAACGTGAAGCGGAAGCACTTCCGCCAGATGAAGTCGATTCGGGAGCGCGTGCGACCAGCGAGTGTGCGGTGCGCGACGCGGTGCGCATGAGGTCGAAGACGGCGGTGCTGGCGGAACCACGGTACGGGCGCGGCGGGCAAGCTCATTGCGTTCGCTGCCACGATCAGATCGGGGTTGAAGGCGGACGCGCATCGATCGCGGCATGAGGCCTGGGCGGCTCGGGTCTTGTTCCCCCAGATTGGCGGCACGGGTTACGCTGGCAGTTGCGCTGGCTTCACCGACTTCGTGCGGGCGTGGCGCCAACGCGAAGTCCATTCCATGTCCGCCAGGGTCTGTGTCTGCCTGCTCGCCAAGTGCAACACAGCACGTGTCGGTGCGCCGCTCGTCTCCACGGCACTGGACACAAGACGTGGGCGAGGGCGCGCCACTCGATCGTGGTGGCCGGCCGCTGGCAGCAGCGAATGGGCCGATTGACTGCCTTCCCGCGCCGAGCTCGTTGCGACGGCTTCGTGGAACGAAGTCGGCGCGACAGGGTTCTGGAGGGAGTCCTGCCTGACAATCTCCCCTTGCAGACCCCTTTCATTCCCTTTCATCAGAGGTTTGAGTCCAATCCCGCGTCGGCATGCCGGTCCCAAGCAAGTGGCGCGCCTTGTCTGGTTCGCGCGCCCTTGGAATCGAGGCCCTTCCGTGGGCCAAATCGTGGGCCAATTCCGGGGAACGCAGGGGAGCACGAAGAAGATGAATTCTTGTAGATCAATAACTTACATGCCCCCTCAGTCCCCTGCGGCCCCCTACCGAATGGGTTCGAGTCCCATCAGCCACCCCACTGATTGCTTTTTGAAATCAAGAGCTTAGCCCTCTCGACTCCTCTCCATGGTCCAGAGTTGGGCCGGAATCGCGAAGGGGAGCCGCCCCAAGAGGGCTTCCAATCGAGGTTGCAGCGCCGCGCCTCGCACGCCGGAGCGGGCTCAGTACGCCGCCTACGTGGGTTTGCTTGCCGGGTCGAACCGGTTCGGTCATGGGCCCGAAAAAATCTTCCGTAGCCGCTGTTCTGTAG
>JBJTSG010000061.1:0-2795 GCA_046076505.1 Erythrobacter sp.
TGCGCCTGTCGGGCAAGACCACCTTTCAGGACGAAGGCTTCTTCTTCGACCGCAGCCTTGCGCGCGATGTCGGGCGGCGTGAAGTCTGGCTGGGCCGCGCACAGCTTTTGTGGGAGCCCGCCGACACGGTCGAGGTGCTACTGAAGGCCGAGGTGCAGCATGGCCGTTCGGAGCTTGGCTCGCCCGAGTTCTTCGGCCTGCTGCCGACCGCGACCGAGACCGCCTGCCCCGGCCGCCCGACCTGTACCAACTTCTTCGGCTACCGTGACGCCGACGGCGACCCCTTCAGCGGCGACTGGTCGGTCGATCCCGCCTACAATTTCGACCAGACCATGCTGACCGCGCGGATCGGAGTCGATCTGGGCTTTGCCGCGCTTACCTCGATCACCGGCTATATCGACTTCGACCGGCTCTATTCCGCCGACGTCGACGCCTCGCCGCTGCGCCTGACCGATTTTGCCAACACCGACGCGGTCGAGCAGTTCTCGCAGGAAGTGCGGCTGTCGGGCGAAAGCGACCTCGTGGTGTGGCAGGCGGGCGTGTTCTACGCCCGCGACGAGGTGCTGACGACCTATGACGGATCGCTGCAGGACCTGTTCAACACCACCACCTTCACCTTCGCCAATCAGGAAGCGGAGACTTTCGCGGTGTTCGGCAATGCCGAGTGGAAGCTGACACCCACGCTCAGCGTCATCACCGGCCTGCGCTACACCGACGAGACCCGTGCGAACGTGGGCTTCACCCGCGATCTTGTCTCGCGGCCCGGCGGCAGCCTGCTCACCGGGGCGCCTTTCGGCACCGCGCCGATCACGCTGGCGAGCGTGGATGACGAAATCAGCATCGGGCGCGTCTCGTGGAAGCTCGGCCTCAACTGGAAGCCTGCCGCCGGCACCCTGCTCTACGCCAGCGTCTCGGAAAGCGAGAAGAGCGGCGGGTTCTTCACCGGGGTAGCGACCAGTAACGCGCAGCTGATCCCCTACGATCCCGAGACCCTGCGCGCCTACGAGATCGGCGCCAAGGGACGCTTCGGCGACACCGGGCTAGGCTATGATCTGGCGGCGTTCTACTACGACTATTCCGATGTCCAGACCTTCATCCAGGACACCATCGGCGCGATCCCGGTGCAGCGGCTCGGCAATGTCGAGGAGGCCGAGGTCTACGGCGCGGACATCGCCCTCACCTATAATCCGCCCGCGGCCGAGGGCCTGTCGCTGTCAGCCGGGTTCGGGCTGCTTTCCACCGAGCTCGGACAGTTTCTTTCCGGCTCTGGCGTTGTCCCCAAGGGCAACCGCCTGCCCGATGCCCCGCGCTTCAGCATGAACCTTGCCGCCGGCTACGAAGGCGAGGTGAGCGAGCGGATCGGCTTCCGCCTCGGCACCAGCGCGCGCTACCAGTCGGACGCCTTCACCTCGGCGCTCAACGATCCGCTGCTGTTTTCGGACAGTTACTGGGTGGTCGATGCCAATGCCGCACTGTTCGACAAGGGCAACTGGCAGGTTTCCGCCTGGGTCAGGAACCTCGCCGATGCCCGTTATGTCACGCAGGGTCTGAACCAGCTGGTGTTCGGCAACGGCTTCCGGGTCTATGGTGCGCCGCGGACTTTCGGGCTCACCCTGACCAAGGAATTCAACTGAGCCCAGCGCAGGAGCAGCGTCGATGACCCCCCACGAACTGACGGCCATGCTGATGGCCGCGCGCAAGCCCGCGCCGACGATCGCGGAAATGGCGCGCGACATGGAGGAGCTGGGCGCGAGCCTGCCGATGCCCGAGGGCGTGGCTGAATCGCCCCGGAGCCTCGGCGGGATAGACGGGCTGTGGTTCGCGCCGGAGGGAAGCGACGGCAGGCCAGGCTGCATCCTCTATCTCCACGGCGGCGGATACGGGATTGGCAGCGCTCGGTCGCACCGCGCCCTGACCGCGCTGATTGCGCAGGTCTGCGCGATGCCGGTGTGGAGCATCGACTACACGCTTTCCACGGCACAGCCCTTTCCGGCGGCGGTCGAGGATGCGCTTGCGGCGTTCGAGGCGCTGGTGGCTGAGGGGCACGCGCCCGGCAGCATCGTCGTGATCGGTGACAGCGCCGGCGGCGGGGCGGCTGCGGCCATGGCGCTGCTGGCACTGGACCGGGGCGTGCCAGCGCCGGGAGGGCTGGTGCTGTTCTCACCCTGGCTCGACCTCACCTTTTCGGGCACCTCGCACCGTGAGTGCGGCCCGCGCGATCCGGTGGTCTGCGTCCATTCCATGACGATGATGCGCGAGAGCTATCTGCGCGGGGCCGATCCCGCCACGCGCCATGCCTCACCGGCTTTGGCCGACCTGAGGGGCCTGCCGCCGGTGCTGATCCAGGTCGGCAGCGAGGAGCTGCTTTTGTCCGACAGCCTGACCTTCGCCGAGCGTGCCGGGATTGACCGCGTCGAGGTGACGCTCGAAATGTGGCCGGACATGATCCACGTGTTTCAGGCTTACTTCCCCCACCTCGAGCAGGCCCACCACGCGCTCGCACGCGTGGCAGGGTGGATTGCAGCGCGGATAGCCTGAGCATCAGTTCGGAAGCGCCGGGCAAGCACCGGCGTGTTACGCGCCAACCGATCAGCCCCGGATAAGCACTGGCTTGATGAGTCCCTCGGCGAGCACGGCCGGTGCTTCGTCGAACGGGGCAATGCAGGATATGACCGGAGCCGGGTCGACCAGGCCTTGCGCCACCCATTCCAGCGCTTCGGCAACATTCGGGCCGCCGCGTCCGCGGCCCGTGTAGAAGCGCACGCCGCTTTGATACATTTCGAACAGCGGCATGG